>CAZFLB010000209.1:0-5243 GCA_964518945.1 uncultured Acidobacteriota bacterium
GGCCCTATAGAGCGCTGGATGAGGTTGTGTTCTTATTTGAAAAATAATTCGGGATGCGGTTTGTTCCACTGGCTTATATCTAGTTCAAGAGGTTTTGAATAAATACGACGAATAAGAGTTCTGCTAGCTATTCTTGTGAAATGTTTGTGTTGAGCTGTTGAAGTTTTTAGGGGAGCCCATTGAAAATGGTCTGCAGGTAAATGTTTTTCAGTGATTTTAGTTTGTACGACTGCTTCTGTTCCGAGCTCTGTGCGCAATCGTTCTAAACAATGATGCCTTGTTTTGGGGTCTCTGCTTGTCTTAGAACTTTCTAAAGAAAATTGTTCAGAGTTGTTTCGAATGGTTTGTAAACGAATGGAAATGAAAATTATTCCGGAAGTGAAAAGCCGTTTGTTCAGTCGAATACGGACCAGCTCGAGTAAGGATTTGCTGCTTAGTTTTACATCATTGAGTTGAATGATTTCTTGTCGATCCGATCGGTTATCTAAAGAAAATTTTATTAAAAGTTGAGTGGGGGACCTATCTTCTGCTCTGGTTCTTTGCAATAGGTTGGTCAGTAGTTTTCCTATATGAAATATAATTCGCTCGAAATCTATTTCGGGTTCAAGAAATTCTTTTGTTTGTGCGAAGTATTTAGGTGGTGATTTGCGAGGAAAATAAAGTTCATCGTTGGCCAGTTGGTGTAACACATGGGCTTCTACTCCGAAACGATGGAATAGCGCTTTTGGAGATAACTGAAGAAACTCTTCCACTGTCTGAATATTTAGTTCCCACAAATGCTCCTGTATTTTGAGTGGTAGTTGGAGACACTGTAGGGGCACTTGTTGAACCGTTTTTTTTTCGGATTCAAGGGTATTGAAAATTTGAACTCCATGACGTGATTTGACCGCAGCGTAGGTTCCGAAACGTGTGAATCCCACAGCGATTGAGCAAAAGTACCCATTGTCATTAAGAGAATCTCGAATATTTTGAACCCAGAACTTGACAGTGGGGAAAACGTTCTTTAGTCCTGATGCGTTGAGCCAGAAGAGACCGAGGGAATCAAACTTTTGGCTGGTTGGTTCGATTTCGGGGGTGAATTTTAGAAGTGCTTTTGTTATTGAGGAAAGTTCTTTTTGGAGAATGGCTGTGCTGACGGTGTCAGCACGAAGTGTTTGAGATAGAGCCAATGCTGCGGTATAGCTTTGTCCTGAGGACACACCTAAAAGCCGTGCTCTTTTATTGGCCCAAAGGATGATTGCATGTGAGGTTTTTGAGGAAATAACAACTGTTGGAAAAGGTCTCCAGTCAGGATGTTTTTTTAATAAAAATTGTAGTGGTAATGCAGGGATGTTAATACAGGCCAGCTGGTGCAAGACAGACCTCGTAAAATCGACGTCCCGGGTTGCCTCTTTTATCTTTCATGATTACCACTTCTGTTTGGCAGAGGGATGTTTTTTTTCGCTGTGTTTTGGCTCGTAATGAAATTAAAAAACCTGATGAGACTATGGGGTTGATGTTTTCAGTGAGTATGACGACTGCAGTTTTTTGTTTTTTTGCTAAATTAGAGAGCTTTTTCAGCAGTGGTGTTGAGATTTTTTGATTTGATATTTCTGGGGAGGAATAAAGTTTTTGGTTGCTGTTTTCACTAATTAAATTTTTGATAGACGATTGTCCTCCTAAGTCTAAAACGATCAGTTCAAAACCTCCGGATTGGGTTAGTTGAACGGTAGCGTTAGTTGCCGATCGAAGGTCTCTAGTCCGTACGACTGGGAGTTCTTCCAGTAAGATGCCGGAACTTACTAAGTCAGGTGGATAGAAAGAGCTTTGTGTCAGTGTGACCCATGCAGTGGCATCACCATTTTTTTGTGCTTCGAGTATCAGACCACAGGCTACTGTTAGATTGGCGGTGTTTGGTCCGCCATATAGCTCAATGAGCCGGCCAGAGAGTTGTGATAGGTTCCACCTTTCAGAATGCATATAAGAGTTAGAAAGGGGTTCGAAAGATGTTTTTGATGAAACTCATTTATGATTTTTGAGGTGCAGAGGTTTTGTGGTTCAAAAACCTACGAACCTCGATAACTTTGCCTAAAATTTTGCATTCAGGTGGTGGAATAATGACTTTGAAATCCGGATTTTCTGGATGCAACTCATATCGTTGCTTACGAATGCGTAATCTTTTTACAGTCGCTTCATCTTCGATAAGTGCGACTACAATGTCTTGGTTGTTGGCGGTAGCTTGTTGTTGAACTAGAACTAGGTCACCGGAGTAAATACCAGCTCCAGTCATGCTTTCTCCTTGAACACGAAGAGCAAACAGGTTTTGTGTTGTGTTTGTCGATTCGACGAGAATATGACCATCCATATCTTCTATGGCAGTACTTAAGTCTCCTGCGTGTACGCGGCCTAATATGGGGACCAGTTTTGGTGTTTTGAGGATTTTTTTGTTTTTGAATTTTGGGAGTGCATACCCGCGTGCTTCTCCCTTTCGTTTTTGTAAGCGGCCTTCATTAACGAGAATTTCTAGATGGGATCGTGCTGTTTCAACGGCACGAAATCGAAAGGCTTGTTGAACTTCTCGAATAGTAGGAGGCGAACCGTCAAAAAGCCGTTTTTGAACATAGTTGAAAATCTGTTCTCTAGTTTTTCCCGGGGGTGTTTTAGGCACAATTTATTATACCAGACAAATGTCTGGTATAAGAAAAACTACTTTTATATTTTTATAGGAAAACCGTGAAGCTGTTGTCAACCAAAGCTTAACGCTGTAAAAAGAGAGTATTCAAGGGAGTTAACAAGCGTGATGACGATTAAACCCCTGGTTCTGTTTCCGTTTTGTCTACTGTTCACCCAATTGGCTTCTGGGGAGAAACACTTGTTGCAGGCAGAGTTCTCAATCGAAGCCCTCTCCAAAACTGTATGGATTGAGGAATTCGATGTCTCACCGGATGGGAAGCTGATTGCGTTCAAGTCTGCTAAAGCTGGCACGTATGACATCTGGACTGTCTCTACATCTGGTGGCGAACCAAGGCAGCTTACTTCGATGCAAGGTCGTGAAATGCGCCCGAAATTCACTCCAAACGGAGAACATATTGTATTTGAGGCAGACATTGGAGGAACTGAGGTGAGGGACATTTTTATGATTCCTTCCGACGGGGGTGAGTCCACCCAGCTGACCACGCATCCACTCGACGATTACGGCGTCTCATTCTCCCCTGATGGCTCATTGCTTTACTTTTCAACGCAAATGTTCTGGGACAATTCCATAGCAGTCATGGATCTGCGCACCAAAGATATTCACCGCCTCGGAGCTGCTCCAGGTGGTGTTGTATCCCCTGATGGCCAGAAAATTGTTTTTACCGGCAATGAGAAGGCCGATGACGACGACCAGAGCAATACAGACATCTATGTGATGCCATCGAATGGTGGAGAGATACGGTTACTTACGCCTTCAACCCTTGATGCGCTCGACCGAGAGCCCGTATGGTCTCCGGATAGTAAAATGCTTGCATTTATTTCGGATCGGAACGGGTGGAACAATCTTGGTGTGATTAATGTTGCTACCGGCGAAGCTAACATGTTGCTTCAGGAACCATTTGAACATGGTCAGCCTCGATGGTCTCCCGATGGAAAATGGATTTCGTTCACCAAGAACATAGATTACAACTACCACTTGATGCGCATTTCTGTTGATGAAGGAGAAGTTCTTCCAATAACACAACTCCCTGGCGTCACGGGGGGGTCTGCGGTCACAGGTCAAACAAGAGGAAGTCATTTGTGGCTCGTGAACGGGAACGAGTTGGTTGCCACACATTCCAACCCTTCCAAGACGAGTGACTTGTGGGTCTTTTCTATAAGTGGTGAGGAGGCTAGACAGATAACCGATCATCAACACCCTGGGGTCTCAACCCCTAGTGAGTTCGCGTGGCCGGAATTGATGGAGTATGAGAGCTTTGATGGGCTGGAAGTAGCGGGACTTGTTTACAAGCCGCAGGGAACGGCTAGAGGTGACCGTTTGCCTGCCTTGTTCTTTTTTCGCGCAAATTCCAACGGTCAACATCCAATTCAATGGCACCCGTATATTCAATATTTTGTCAAGCAAGGGTTCCTTGTTTTTGCGCCCAATTTTCGGGGTAGTACTGGTCGGGGAAAACATTATCGTCAGGCTTTGTATACGCATGGGGGAGACCACGACTTACAAGATGCCTTCCTCGGCATGGATCTACTGGCGGAAGAAGGGTGGGTTGATCCAGATCGCGTCGGAGCTTTTGGCGGTTCAACTGGTGGTTTTTATACTACGACTGCGGTTACGAAAGACCCGGAACGGTTTCGGGCTGGCGTGGTTTGGTACGGCTCTACAGACCTTGTAACACTTTCAAGTTATGGCAGCATGGAGAGTTGGAATAAATTTATGGCTGGGCAAACGCCCCTTGAAAACCCGGAAAACTATTACAACCGCTCGATTATTTATCATGCAGCACGAATAGATACGCCACTTTTGTTTCTCTACGCACAGGGTGACAAAGCAGCTCGTTTTCAGCAAATCGAGCAATATGGAGTACAGGCAGCTATTCACGGAAATTGGTTTGACTGGGTTGTGTATGGGGAGGAGCCGCACGGTTGGTACCACTGGCGGCCTGATTCGATAGAGCAGTCATTGAGAATTATGTCGCATATGTTTGACACCTTTCTTCTTGGTGAAAAACATGACATTAAAAACTTGGCGAGTCAGCAGCGAGAGGGCGTCGACATCCAGAGAAATCCAGAGATCAATTTGTGGAATTCATTGGTGAATGGTCGAAGGTAGGGCGTATTTTTACTGTTCTACAAAAAAGAGGGGGTTGCTATGGGTAAAATTAATGAGGTAGCTTATGCTTATGCTTATGCGAATGCTAATAGTTTTACTTACGTTTTTTGTGGCAGTTTCAGGGGCTGCGAAAGAGACCGAGAGTAAGGCGGAATCGAGTGAGTCAGAAGCGACAGAATCTGTTGTTCATTCGAACTCTTCTTTTTCGTTTTTAAGTTCGTCTAGTTTTTTGTATGAGGAACCGATTCTCTTCGATATTAATCGGTCGCAGGACGAATGGCCTTACGTTGATGGGTCGGGGAAAACCGAGCAAGTTGAGAAAACCGAGAAAAGACGCGATTCTCTTTGGAATGGTGCTATTACAGGAGCTGTGATTGTCGGCGGAGGCATGGGCGGGTTGATGTTTGGACAATGTGTGTCGGATGAACCGGCAATACAATGCCTTGCTTGGGGTGGCTTT
>CAZFLB010000210.1:0-17143 GCA_964518945.1 uncultured Acidobacteriota bacterium
CCCAACAGGTACAGACGATGACTTCAGCATAACACCCGAAATAGTAGCGGGTACTGAAGGTGTAACAGTGTGGCTTTTGGTGAACCCTTCTAACCCAACTGGCGCTCTAACAACTAATTCAAATATCCGCCAACTTTCTCAACTCGCAATCGAAAAGGATCTAATTGTTATTTCCGACGAAGTCTATTCACAACTTACTTTTGGAAAAGAAAAGGTTTTGTCCATTGCCTCGTGCCAAGGTATGCGTGATCGCACCGTTACACTGTCTAGTTTTTCAAAGACTTATGCAATGACGGGGTTTCGCGTCGGCTATCTCCTTGGGCCACCTCCTTTCATCAATGCCGTCACTAAACTAAAATCGAATATCTCAGGGCCCACAGCACTTTTCTCTCAGTACGCAGCACTCAGTGCTCTCGAAGGGTCCCAAGAAAACATCAAAGCTGCAAATCAAATCTATGCGGAAAGACTCCGGGTAATGACAACTGCACTAGAACAATACGAAGTTCCGTATGGAAAACCTGGGGGAGGCTTTTTCCTTTGGGCAGACATATCGAAATTTGGTCTCGATGCAGAGAATTTCTGTCATCAATTATTAACTGAAGAGCGTGTACTTATGTTTCCCGGAACAGCTTTTGGTGAGAACTGGAAAAGTTACGTGCGAATTTCATTGTTACAGCCTAAAGAAAAAATGCACGAAGCGACTGAACGAATCGGATCCTTTCTAAGAAAACTCTTAAACAACGCATGACTGTAAATTAGTAAAACAGCAGAGAACCACTAAGTGGGCGAGGAATTTAGTCGCTTTTCCGGTTTGGACACGCAAAGCAGGAGATCAGTCCTCTTTTCCTGCCTATTTCATCAGAGCTACCACACGATCCTTTTAAACACGGGCGATTAAAAATTAAACCCACCCCCATGGCAAAAACAGCAAGACTTATTACAGCTAAGGACAGTAGGAACAGCGTCATTGATCCATTTTACCGACAACAGACAATAGCTGCTTGTACGAAGGTGTTAGACGCTCAACTAGCTCCCCCTCAGGGCTTCGAACTAAAAACATCGCGGTCAAGTCTTCTTCTATGGCAAGTTCAAAACCTTCTTCTGGACCAAGTACCAACAAGCCTGAAGCCAAACCATCTGCGCGGATACAAGTTTGCTCTACAACGGTTACAGAAGCCAATAATTGGGAAATAGGGGTTCCACTTCTCGGATCTATAATGTGTGAGTACCGTACCCCTTCCTCTTCGTAAAAATTCCGATAATCTCCCGAAGTTGCCATCGCAAGTCCGCTAAGAGGAACTATGTGCTGTAAGCGATAGGAATTTACTGTCGGCATCTCAACGCCGATCTGCCAAGCGTTTCCGTCGCTATTCTTGCCCATCGTGCGTACTTCTCCACCAATCTCAACCATATAGTTTCTCAACCCTTCCTTGGTAAGAAGTTCTGAAACCTGATCTACACCAAAACCCTTTGCAATACCGGAAAGGTCTATTTCCAGGCCTTCTATGTTCTTCTTTAACGAAAGCGGATTTTCAGTCAAAGTAACATGTTGAGAACCAACCAATTTGGAAGCTATAGCAAGACTCCCATCGGTAGGCACGGCCGGCACCTTTTCTGCTCCAGCGCCAAAGCCCCAGAGACGAACTAGAGGAGCAACCGTAATATCGAATGCACCGCTTGTAAGTCGGCTTATGTGCAAGGCCTCTTGAACAACGTAGAACATCGAAGCAGAAATCTCTAGCGGAGAAGCTGAGCTACTCCGATTCAAATAAGAAAGCTCTGAATCGAGCCGGTACGTTGACATAGAAGCATCGACCCTTTCAAGAACATCCTCAACCGCACGCGATACCTCCGACTGATCGCTCTCACTTAAACTCTCAGCAATTCTAACGACATAATTAGTACCCATCGTACTACCATTGAAAACAACGATTTCAGCTTCTTTTTGTTGGCTACAAACGGCTGTCGCAAATAAAAGCGGTAAATAGAAATACCGAATCATCATTGAAATCAATGGAAGTCGAAAAAAATAGCTAAACTATCCAAAATCGTCGAAAAGAATATTCTCTGTTTCTACGCCAAGATCATCGAGCATTTCAAGACACGCCTTTAACATCAGAGGAGGGCCACAGATGTAATATTCTACATCCTCAGGACTCTGATGATCCTTCAAGTAGTTATCAAGTAAAACTTGGCTTATAAAACCCGTGAACCCATCCCAATCATCTCCCGGTCGGGGTTCAGAGAGAGCAAGGTGCCACTCAAAATTCTCATTTTCTTCAGCCATCTGATCGAACTCTTCGGCGTAAAAGCTTTCGCGTAGGCTTCTCGCCCCGTACCAGAAAGAGACTTTGCGCTTAGTTCGTATGCGCTTGAATTGGTCAAAAATATGGGAACGCATCGGCGCCATCCCTGCACCACCACCAACAAAAATCATTTCTGTTTGTGAATCTTTTGCAAAAAACTCGCCATACGGACCGGAGATTGTTACCCCATCTCCAGGTTTCAACCCAAAGAGATAGGACGTCATTTTCCCAGTAGGAACTTTAGAAGACAAGCCTGGTGGGGGAGTAGCTATACGGACATTCAGCTTGATGATTCCTGTTTCCTCAGGGTAGTTTGCCATCGAATAGGCGCGCTCAATTTTTTCCCCTTTTTTTACCAGTGAAGTGTAACGCCACATTTCATAATTGTCCCAATCTTTACGGTACTCTTCTCCTATGTCGAAATTTTTGTAGTCGACAAATCCTGGCGGCCTTTCGATCTGTATATAACCACCCGCTCGAAATGGAACCGCCTCGCCTTTCGGAAGCTCTAGCACCAATTCCTTAATGAACGTCGCAACATTTTCATTTGATTGAACTCTACATTGCCACTGACGAACATCAAATACCTCCTCACGAACCATGAGTTTTATATCCTGCTTGACTTTTACCTGGCAAGATAGACGCAACCCCTCTCGTACTTCGCGCCGGTTAACATGGCTCTTTTCTGTCGGAAGAATAGCTCCCCCACCTTCAAGGACCTTCACTGTGCAAACTCCACAACTGCCTTTGCCGCCGCAAGCAGAAGGTATGAAGATGTTGTTAGATGCGAGTGTTTCGAGAAGCGTGCCTCCTGCTGAAGTCTTAAGTGTTTTGCTCGGATCATCATTTACAGAAATAGTCACTGTTCCTGTGGATACGAGATGGCGTCTTGCAAGCATAAGAATCAAGACCTGAGTCACAATGACTGCTGTGAAGGTAATGACACCCAGAATAACAGTGGTCATCTACAACTGTATTCCTGCAAATGCCATAAACCCAATTGCCATGAGACCGGTCAAAACAAACGTGATTCCTAGGCCGCGAAGACCCATTGGCACGTTGCTGTAGCGAAGCCTCTCTCGAATCCCAGCCAGCGCGACAATTGCAAGTGCCCAACCTAGACCAGAACCAAATCCAAAAACGAGACTCTCACCTAAATCGTAGTTTCTCTCCACCATAAATAAAGAGGCCCCTAAAATAGCGCAGTTAACTGCAATCAAAGGAAGGAACACTCCCAGAGCATTGTAAAGAGCCGGAAAGAAACGATCTAGAATCATCTCAACAATTTGCACCATAGCCGCAATCGTGCCGATGTACGTGAGATAGCCCAGAAACGCTAGGTCTTCATTAAGAAAGTGATCACTCAACCAAGAAAGCGCACCCAGTTTTAGTACGTAAGTATAGACAAGGTTATTGATCGGAACGGTGAAAGTAAGTACAAAAACTACGGCACAACCAAGACCTATGGCTGTTTCAACTTTGCGAGAGACAGCTAAAAACGAGCACATCCCGAGAAAAAATGCGAGAGCCATATTCTCAACAAAAATGGCTTTGACAGCCAAATCTAGATATGTCTCAAACACAACTAATTTTCCTCAACTTGATCAGGTTTCCACGTCCGCAGTGCCCAGATAAAAAAACCTATTATGAAAAACGCCCCAGGAGAAAGAACAAGAATCTGATTAGGTGTATACCAACCGCCTTGGCTAGCAAGAGGGAAAACAGTTGTTCCATAGAAAGTTCCGGAACCGAAAATTTCACGAATTGCCGCAGTCATTAACAGAATCAAAGAATAGCCAATGCCATTACCAAGACCATCGACAATGCTAATAACAGGCGCATTCTGCATAGCATAAGCCTCCGCTCGTCCCATAATTATGCAATTGGTAATTATTAGACCGACGAAAACGGTAAGCTCTTTTGCTATTCCGTAAACATACGCTTTAAGAACTTGGTCAGTGACCATCACAAGTGATGCGATGATCGTTAGCTGAATGATAATTCGAATATTCGTAGGAATTTGTTTACGTATCAGGCTCACAAACAAATTTGACAGCGTTAATACTGAGATCACTGCGATACTCATGACCACAGCCGTATCCATCTTTGTTGTCACTGCCAAAGCAGAGCAAATGCCCAACACTTGAAGCGTGATCGGATTTTCCTTGAAAAAAGGGTTTAGGAGAACTTCCTTTTTAGTGTATGCCATTATTTCAGACTTTCCGTACGAATAAAATCCAAATACTTTCCGAAACCTTCACCACCTAACCAAAAACGAACCAAATGAGAAACCCCTCGACTTGTTATCGTCGCTCCCGAAATTCCGTCGACACGGTACGGGTCATCTGAAGGCGGCCCTGCCTGACCTCGAATGACTTCGATTCGAGGCGTAGCATCATCGATAGTAAATGCCTGGCGCCCTAACCAAAGAGCTTTCCACTGAGGATTGTCCACTTCACCTCCAAGACCAGGAGTTTCTTTGTGCTCATAGAAAGTAAGCCCTTGGATCGTTCGAAGGTCTGCATCGAGTGCAATAAATCCATAGAGAGTAGACCACAAGCCTCTCCCTTCAATAGGAAGAATCAAAAGAGCTAACTTTCCATTTTCCTCCACTCGATAAACAAGTGCCCGATGAGGCACTCTGGTAACGCCTGCAAAGTTTTTCACAACATTGCGAGACATCTCAGGATTTACAGAGGCTTTTCTTTGGTCAAAGGACATAGGGTCGATATCTACAAGCTCTTTTCCGGTTTCAAGATCAACAACTACAGACCGGATAAATCTAAATTTTTCCTCTACTTGTGCAATCGTCAGAGTTTCTTGATCACCAGTAAGACCAGCAGCAATCAGAACATTCCTCCTTTTATCCAAATAAGCATTGAATTCCTGTTTCTTCGACAAAGAAACTTTCGCAGTGGAAACAACAATTGCACACACAAGACACACCAACGCTGCGAACAAGACGGAATATCTGGCTTCTTTTTGCATAGAACTGTTTAATTTAATGCATCCTAACGTAGCGATTATGCCGACGTTTAATGTTGTGAGCTATTGCAAAATGGTCTAGAACCGGAGCAAATATATTCATAAATAATATCGCCAACATCATACCTTCTGGATAGGCTGGATTAACGACCCGAATTAAAACAACTAGAATACCGATGAGGAGACCGTAAACCACTCGCCCAAAATCTGTTCCTGGCGAAGTTACTGGTTCTGTAGCCATGAAAATTGCTCCAAACGCCCAACCACCCAACACAAAGTGCCACCAGAAAGGGACTTCAAAGAACGGGTTTGTAGGTGAACCAACCACGTTTAGGAACGAAGCAGCAATTATAGTTCCAACGGTAACGCTGACTAGAATTCGCCAAGATCCAATTCCAGTCACAACGAGAATAAATGCTCCAATTAAGCATGCGAGTGCAGATGTTTCTCCCATCGAACCCGGAATAGTTCCGATAAAAGCATCCCAATAATTATGTTCAGCACTTAAGGCTTGTAAGCCCTCGAGCGATGAACGTGCGAGAAGTGTTGCACCACTGACTCCATCTACACCTGTTTGCGCTGCAATCCAAACCTTATTACCAGACAACTCAGCTGGATAGGAGAAAAAAACAAACGCACGGGCTACCAGCGCGGGGTTAAGAACATTGTATCCAGTGCCGCCAAAAATTTCTTTACCAACAACAATTCCAAATGAGATTCCTAATGCAACCTGCCACAGAGGAATCGTTGGAGGGAGGATAAGTGGGAATAACATCCATGTAACAAGAAACCCTTCATTAAGTTCATGCTTACGGACCACAGCAAATATAGCTTCCCAAAGTCCTCCGACAAGCAACGTCACAATGACTACCGGTATGTAGTAAAGAGCTCCGTGAACAAAGGATGAAAGAAAAGAGGTATCAAACCCGATGCCTATTGTTTCTATTAAAACGCTTCGCCAGTTCGCAAGCGGAAGAGCACCCTTCGAGATCGCAAGATTTGCCTGATACCCTGTGTTGTAACATGCCATGAAAACACAGCCTGACAGTGCAAACACGACTGTAATCATGACGCGCTTAAGATCAAGTGCGTCACGAGCATGCGCTGCACTCTTTGTAACCGCCCCAGGCGTAAAGAGAAAAGTGTCTCCCGCTTCAAATAGAGGATACAACCGCTCAAGCTTACTACCCTTACGGAAATGTTTTTCCTGCTTATCAAGAAAAGTTCGAAGCCAACGCATGAGATTTGTAACTCAGCCTTCTTTTTCAAGCTTTGTTAGTACAGAACGAAGATAAACACCGTAATCAACCTTACTGGGACAAACAAAGCTGCATAAAGCTACGTCTTCCTCCTCGAGTTCTAAACAGCCGAGCTGCTCAGCGCGTTCCACGTCTTGCATTACTAATGCGCGCAGAAGAAACGTTGGCAATATTTCCATTGGCATAACTTGTTCATAAGAACCGATCGGAACAATAGCCCTTTTTGATCCGTAAGTGGTTGTCGTAAAAGAGAATTTTTTATTCGGGTAAAAAGTCGAAAGAAACAAACGTTTAACTGAAAACCTTTCCTTTCCTGGTGACAACCAACCTAGAAATTCACGGTCTCTTCCTTCTGGTATTACCGAAATTTGTTGGTGATAGCGACCAAGATATCCGTGTACTTTCCCCATAGCTTTTCGACCAGATAAGATCGAACCAGAAACAATACGAATATCTTCATTTTCAACCATTTGATCCGTAGAAGCTCCGACCCTAGTCCAAATTTGACGAGGCTCAGAAACTGCTGGTCCTGCTAACGACACAACGCGTCTGAAGTCAAGCAAACCCGAATTAAACAAAAATCCTGTAGCAATTACATCCTGATAATTAATATACCAGACCGTCTTATGCCTGTTGACCGGATCCAATCGGTGAATGTGATGGCCGACATTGCCAGCTGGATGTGGTCCCTTGAACTGCTCGTGGCTGCAAAAAGATGGGACTTGAACCACGTCGTCATCTGCGGTGCAGACGTAAACCTTTCCCTCCAAAAGTTTTTGCAAGACTACAAGTCCTGTTTCAAACTCCTGTTCTCTTCCCTCCAGTATGTCTTTGACCCTAGGTGCAAGTGGATTCGTGTCCATCGCCGTCACAAAAAGTGAGTTTGGTGTGACCGAAGGGTTTGCGACACTTCCAAATGGCCTAGAACGTATGGCAGTCCATTGACCAGACTCAAGTAGAAGCGCGCGGACTTCATCTCGGTTGAGGAGTGTTGGAGACTTATCCTGAAAAGTATTGAATGAAAGACTCTGTCCCTCAACAAGCTGACCATTCTGGTCGGCCGGATCGAGAGCAATAACTATAGATTCCAAAGAACGACGATCACCACGGTGAATGGCTACTATCCTTCCAAAACCTGGAGACGTAAACTGAACACCTGGTGTCCTCTTATCTTCAAACAAGGGTTGTCCGCGCTTAACTTCATCACCAACCTGGACATATATTTTCGGCTTGACACCAGGATAGTCAGCACCCAATAGGGCCACATGTTCTGGTACCTTATGATTATGAATTCCCGCAGAGGTTTTACCTAAGATCGGGAGATTCAGTCCTTTAGTTGAAGCGTGCACTGTCATCAAGAATCAGCAGTAATTTTACCAAAAAAACGCAATCAACTTAAAAATCAATGGGTTGCAATGATCTCTTATAATTGGTTTAGTTAGTGGTTATGAGTCCTGGAAAAAAATATTATGACATACGTTCAGCATTCTGGCGCAGATGTTGGAAGGAAGCACAATCTTACGATATCTACATAGAAGGGTCTGAACCAAGGCTAACAGCAAACTGGAAAGATTTTGAAAAGCAAGTACCTCCTTTAAATAAGGACCAAAGGGAATGTCTCACCGGATTCGAACGCACCCTAAACGTTCTGGTAGTAAGTGGTTTGTGGTGTGGCGACTGTGTAAGACAAGGCCCGATGATCAAGCATATAGGAGATTCATGTGACCAGAACGTAGCTGTAAAATTTATTGACCGCGACCAGAACAGTGAGTTACGTGATGAGATACGCCTTCTAGGCGCTGCCAGAGTTCCTATGGTCTTATTTTTGTCCGAAGACTTCCACGAAGTTGGGCGGTTTGGTGATCGCATGCTAACAACGTATCGCCAAAAATCAAAAACTGAACTCGGGGCAGCTTGCAGTGTTCCAGCCGCTTTATTACCTTTAGATGAACTGACAGCGGAGTATGACGAATGGGTTTGCATCTTTGAAAGAATGCTACTCATGGCAAGACTTGCTCCGCCACTTCGAGATCGCTATGGCGACTGAATTGATAGATCTTAGCCATCCCATAGAAAATGGTATGGAAACCTACCCCGGGATTCGTCCACCAAGAATTACTACCTATCTAACGCGCGAAGAAGGACAAAAGCAATACGCGCAAAATACCACATTCGCAATCACTTCAATCGATATGGTCGCAAATACGGGAACTTACATCGACTCTCCCTTTCATCGCTTTGAGAACGGTGCCGACTTAGCACAACTTTCTTTGAATGCACTGGCTAACATCCCTGGAGTTCTCATTCAAACAAACGATCGACAAATCGAACCAAATACTTTCAAACATCTTGAACTTTCTGGAAAAGCAATTTTGTTTCACACCGGTTGGTCACAACACTTTAGGACAGACCTTTACTTAAAAGGGTATCCGTTCCTAGACGCCACGTGCGGCGCCATTCTAGCCAATAAAGGCGTAACACTAGTTGGTATTGACTCGCCCAACGTAGACGACCATGAAAACAAATCTCGGCCAGTCCATACTGCATTGTTAGAAGCCGGCATTCCTATTGTTGAACATCTAACTGGTTTGTCTGAACTACCCCTTACCGGTTTCTCCTTCTTTGCCGTACCGCCAATGATCTGCGGATTCACATCATTTCCAGTTAGAGCATTTGCTTTAATTAATCCTGACAAAAGTAGATTAACTAGCAACTTAGGGGGTTGAAAACATGTCTAAGCTACTCGCCTTATTAATTATCATTAACTTCTCAACACATCTCCTAGCACAGGAACAGGGATCCTTGGACGATCGTATTCAGGGTCTTGTTGAAAAGCATGCAGCTGCAACTCTAGAGTTCCGACACTACGTCCACCAATACCCAGAACTCGGAAATCGTGAGTTCAAAACTGCGGAAATGGTGGCAGAACACCTTCGCGAACTCGGACTAGAGGTGCGTACAGGCATCGCTAAAACCGGTGTCGTTGGTCTGCTCAAAGGTAACCTCCCTGGCCCCACAATCGCTGTACGCGCTGACATGGACGCATTACCCGTCACAGAGGATACTGACTTGCCTTTTAAGTCGACAGTACGAACGAGTTACAACAATCAGGATGTGGGGGTAATGCATGCGTGCGGCCATGACATTCACACTGCTGTTCAATATGGAGTGGCATCGATATTAACCGAACTTAAAGAGGTGCTTCCCGGTACTGTTATCTTTATTTTTCAACCAGCCGAAGAAGGCCCTCCTGAAGGAGAAGAAGGCGGTGCAGATCTAATGCTTCGGGAAGGCGTCTTCGAGAACCCGAAACCGGAAGCGATATTCGGTCTCCATGCACTCGCAGGAATGCCTCTAGGCGATGTCGGTATAACCTCAGGACCGGCACTAGCTGCAGTCGATCATTTTCGTGCAACTGTTAGTGGTGTGCAAACTCACGGTGCAGCACCACATCTCGGTGCAGATCCAATTGTGATGGCGTCACAAGCTGTTTTAGCATTTCAAACTATTGTAGCTCGGACAATCGACCCTCTAGAACCTGCTGTAGTTACCGTTGGGATGTTTCACTCCGGTGAGCGTTTCAATATCATTCCAGCAGACGTCAAACTCGAAGGCACAGTGCGTACTTATAGCCCAGAGGTTCGAGACATGGTGGAGCGTCGAATGAATGAGATCCTAAAGGGCATCTCAACAGCTGGAGGGGGAAGCTACGGACTAGATTACGAAAGAGGTACTCCCGCTACAATCAACGACCCTGAACTAACATCCCAGATGATTGCGAGCCTAGAAGCGATTGTAGGAGACGATCATGTGCAGTTACTGCCCCCAACCATGGGCGGAGAAGATTTTGCTTACTTTGCTCTTGAGGTTCCTGGTTTCTTTTACCGACTTGGTATTCACAAAGAGGGTACTGTTACAGGACCACATCACTCTCCAACCTTTCGAGCTGATGACGGTTCCGTGCCAATAGGAATGCGCGTGATGTCTAATGTCCTAATCGACTATTTAGTCAACAACACCCGCGGGCGTTAAAAAAGCCGCCTTGTTTTAAGGTCCACTACGAGTAGCCAATAAAAAAATCTAATAACCAGAATTAATTAGATCAAGGTAGTCGTGCAAGCCGCTCTACCAGTAGATCAAAGAAGCCTTCTGCATCTACTGAGTAAACCCATTTGGCATTACGATCTCTATTCGTGACCCTCCAGAAATCTACAACTGTCTCTCCCATCGTCAACTCCGACTCTGTCTCGACCTCTATATTTACTTGCTTGGCGCGAAAAAGTTCGGGTTTTATTAAATATGCGATCGTACAAGGATCATGCAGTGGCCCTCCAATAGCATCAAATTTTTCAACATTGCGACCACCGTACAGCTCAAGCATATTTGCTACCAAATCACTTGTTTTATTCCCGTTTTCTCGTATGAGAGCGATTCGTTCAGGCGTAGCTATGACCTGATAGGTTACGTCGAGACCCATAACCACTAAAGGCCTACCTGCCCCAAACACTATTTCAGCAGCGTGAGGATCGACGTATATATTTGATTCTGCCGAAGGAGTTACATTTCCTCCTTCCCTGGACGCCCCTCCCATCACAACGACTCTGTGAATGTTTGCTGCTATAGAAGGCTCTTTCATCAGTGCCAATCCGAGATTGGTGAGCGGTCCCGTAGCCACCATTGTTACTGAGTCTTCTCCCTCCTCAAGTAAAGTCTCTACAATAAAATCAACGGCATCTTTTTCTTCAAGTTCTATCGATGGATCGAACATTTGAATACCGTCAATTCCCTCTTCACCGTGAACGTGTTCCGCTGTCACAAGAGACCTAAGTAGCGGTTTGTCAGCTCCTGAAAAAACTCTAATGTCACTCCTCCCGCTGAGCTCACAAACCATACGTGCATTCCGTTCGGTTTTCTCAACTGGCACATTTCCCGCCACGGTGGTTACCCCAAGCACTTCCAATTCTTCCGGCGAAGCCAAAGCCAAAAATAAGTTGACAGCATCATCTTGACCTGGGTCACAGTCGATAATGATGGGTAACTTTGAACGACTCAAACGTGTGCCTCCCTCTAATTTTCTATGCTACATTCTCTAATAATAAATGTTCTTACCAGAATCTTACCTTGCCGCACTTTGCCTCATGTTCCTGTGTATGCTCTGTTGGGGTTCTTGGGCTAATACGATCAAAGCGGCACGGGGTTTTCGATTTGAGCTATTCTATTGGGATTACGCCATTGGTGTTTTCTTAACAGCTCTAATCCTGGCTCTCACCCTAGGAAGCTGGTCTGGCGGGGAGACGGCTTTTCTCAACAACCTGAGCAATTCCACTGGTATTCGTATTGGCACTGTCATGCTCGCAGGTACCATATTCAACCTCGCAAATCTCCTACTTGTGGGCGCCATCACTATTGCTGGTATGTCGATAGCGTTTCCTCTATCTATCGGTTCCGCCCTGGTAATCGGAACAGTACTTACGTACATCGTGGATCGAAGTGGCAACCCAACACTACTGTTTTCCGGAGTTGGTCTCGCGACCCTAGCCATCATTGCAAATAGTCTTGCATACAAAAATCTTTCTAACGAAAAAGTGACCGCCACAAGAAAAGGTCTATTGATTTCAATCATTTCAGGCGTTCTTATGGGAAGCTGGTCCCCATTAACAGCAGCTTCGATGAGTGAATCTGCACTTGCAGGCATCCCCCTAACACCTTATTCAAGTACCGTGATGTTTGCGTTTGCTACACTCGTGTCCACGTTATTCTTCAACACTTACTTCATGAAAAGACCTTTGGTAGGAGAACCTGTTTCCTTAGATGGCTATTTTCGAGGAAACCCTTTCTGGCACCTGTTAGGACTTCTTGGCGGCTTTATTTGGACCGTAGGTACAGCTAGCAACCTTATCGCTGGAAGCCAGATAGGCTTCGCCGTATCTTACGCTATGGGACAAAGCGCACCGATGATCGCAGCAATCTGGGGCGTAGTTGTCTGGAAAGAGTTCGAAGATGCAACCTCAAAAGCTAAGATGTATTTAGCACTAATGTTCGTATGCTATGGATCTGCCATCGCCACGATTGCGAAAGCATTCTAGCAGCTATTGAGCCTCTAGTTTGTTTATGCAAAGACGGAAAGGCCGGATTGTCGTCGTTGGCACCGCTAACATCGACCTGACGACTTTCACGGATGGATTTCCCCGGCCTGGAGAAACCTTGTTCGGAAAGGAATTCGATCTAGGCTTTGGTGGCAAAGGAGCAAACCAGGCGATCGCTGCGGCATACTGCGGAGCAGAAGTTCATATGGTAGCTCGTGTTGGAGACGATCTCTTTGGGCCAGCTTCTCTTCGCAATTTCAAAGACTGTGGAATCGGCCAAAAGCACGTCAAGATTGTGAAGGGGGTTGCCAGTGGGGTGGCACCTATTTTTGTTGATAACAAAGGCCAAAATCGAATCGTCGTAGTGAAGGGGGCAAATGACAAACTGACTCCTAGCGCCGTCAGGAAAGCGAGAAAACTGCTTGAGACAGCGCACATGATCGTTCTACAGTTTGAGATACCACTCGAGACAATCTACTACACTATTCGATTTGCTGAACAACGAAACATTCCGGTACTCCTTAACCCAGCACCAGCATTACGAGCAGATCTTAAAAAACTACAAGGTGTCGACTACTTTATTCCTAATGAAACCGAAGCCTCTACCATCATCGGTAAACCGGTAAAATCTATTTCGGACGCGAAACAATGTGCCCACCGACTCTTGTCAAAAGGTTTTCGTCGGACCATCATCACCTTAGGAGAACGCGGCGCTGTTCTAGCTACACGCTATGGCGTGGACCTTGTTCCGACGTATCCCGTAGCCCCACTCGACTCTACAGGCGCTGGGGATGCCTTCATCGGCAGCTTTGCCACCTTTCTTACCGAAGGCTTTGACGAGCGAGATGCAATAACTCGGGCAAGTCTCTATGCTGCCCTGTCGACTACCCGTGTAGGGGCACAAAAATCTTATGTCAAAAGAAAACGCTTTGACCGTGAGTGGAAGAACCGAACTAAATGAACGGCTTTTATCTTTACTCCAACAGAAGTTCCAGGTAGACGATTGAAGTACTAAGGATCGGATTTGACAATAGATGATTAGGCTGTTTTGATTCGCTACGTAACGTGACAATACGGGTCAACGTCGACGGAAAAGTAGAAAGCGCTGAAGCGCGACTTCTTTCGCCTTTGGATCAAGGCTTTTTGTTCGGTGCGAGCGTTTACGAAACAATACGGACATACAATACCGTACCGTTTTTGTTGGAGCGTCATCTGATTCGACTCCGGGAGTCAGCTCTGGCACTTGGAATCAATTTTGAAGTTTCCGACTCAGAGCTTGCCACCCGTGTCCAGGACACACTCGTAGCTGCTGACAACACTGAATCCTCTGTACGTATCGTTGTATCCGCTGGCGTTGGAGCTATCGATTATCGTGTTGGCTCCACAGCAGAACCAACTGTAGCCATTGTCGTTCGACCTCTTCCGGAGTTTCCCAAAAGTCTCTACCAAGAAGGTGCCGTAGCTTCTTTCGTTTCCAACAAGCGTGCTTCTCCTGGGAATCTAAATCCTAAAATCAAATCATCTAACCTTCTGAACAATTTAATGGCCCTTCGGGCAGCCCATGCACGAAACGCTTACGAAGCTTTGATGCTAAATGCTAAGGAAGAAGTCTGTGAAGGGTCAATGACAAACGTATTTACCGTCGAGAAAGCCATTATCCGAACACCCCCTCTTTCGGCTGGCATCCTAGAGGGAATTACCCGTGAGTTAGTGATCGAGATCGCTCGCATGTATGGTTACGAACTCATCGAAGAAACTATTCTTCCTCGTGAACTCCTTGCTTCCGATGAAGTTTTCATCACAGCATCTTCACGCGAGATTGTTCCAATTGTTCAAGTTGACGACGATGCAATTGCTAACGGACTGCCAGGTCCGATCACAAGGAAGCTCATGTCCTTTTACAAACAAGAGGTGGATAAGATCATCCAAAACACAGAGTCAAACTTCCTCAAAATTCAGAAGGAAAAGTTATGAAAACTGACATTGAAATTTCTAGATCCACCACCGCTCGGCCTATCGATCAGATCGCAGAAAAACTTTCACTCCAGCCATCTGACTGGCAGCCCTATGGCGATCACATCGCAAAAATCGATATTCCTACCTTAGAACATCCTGAAAAAAATGGTAATGGCCGCTTGATTCTCGTGTCTGCCATAACTCCTACGCCAGCAGGAGAGGGGAAAACGACAACAAGCATAGGACTAGCCCAAGGGCTTGCCAAGCTAGGCGAATCAGCTTGTCTCACACTTCGTGAACCCTCGCTTGGCCCATGCATGGGAATGAAAGGAGGCGCAACTGGGGGCGGCTATAGCCAAGTATTTCCGATGGAACGTATCAACTTGCACTTTACCGGGGATTTTCATGCAATCACATCAGCTCACAATCTCTTAACAGCGGCTCTTGACAATCACATTCATTTTGGAAACAGACTGGCATTCGATTCCAGGCGGATTTTGTGGAAACGCGTGATGGACATGAACGATCGTTCGCTACGTAACACTATAGTCGGCCTCGGAGGTCCAGCCCAGGGCGTTGCTCGAGAGACAGGATTCGACATAACTGCAGCTTCTGAGATCATGGCAATACTATGTCTCGCTGAGAACGCTGATGATTTGCGGAGCCGTCTAGATCGTATCCTGGTCGGCTTTACACGTGATAAAGAACCTATTCTGGCCAAAGAATTAAAAGTCTCTGGTGCAATGATCGCGTTATTAAGCGACGCTCTAAAGCCCAATTTAGTGCAAACACTCGAAGGAGTGCCTGCTTTAATCCACGGTGGCCCGTTCGCAAACATTGCGCATGGATGCAATAGTGTGGTTGCTACACGAACAGCTCTTCATTTAGCTGATTGGGTTATTACAGAGGCTGGCTTTGGATTTGATCTTGGCGCAGAGAAGTTTTTTGATATCAAGTGCCGAAGCGCACAACTTGATCCTTCCTTGGTAGTTTTAGTCGCAACGATAAGAGCTCTCAAAATGCACGGGGGTAGAAAGAAAACAGAACTTGCTAAGCCAGACTCCTCGTCCGTCAAAGCTGGGTTACCCAACTTAGAAAAACATATCGAAAGTATAGGGCATTTCGAAAAGCCAACGGTGGTGGTGCTAAACCGTTTCGGGACCGATACTGAAGAGGAAATCGATATCGTTCGACAACGATGCGCAGAATTAGGAATTGTGTTTGCAACCTCCGATCATCATGCCCAAGGTGGCGAAGGGGCTATGGAGTTCGCAAAAATCGTTGTTGAGAACGCCTCAAAACCTACTTCACGTTTCAAACCACTCTACGATCTTTCCCAACCCGTTAAGGACAAAATTCTAACTGTTGCGAAGAAGATGTATGGCGCCAGTCATGTTATCTACTCTAAGATCGCAGAACGTGATATCGCTGATATAGAAAGGCTAGGTTATTCCGATCTTCCCGTCTGCATCGCTAAAACTCAGAGTTCTCTTTCCGACGATGCTAAGATTCTCGGTCGGCCGGAGTTTTTCGATGTTCATGTGCGAGGAATTCAAATCAATGCAGGTGCTGGCTTTCTTGTCGTTTTGACAGGTGACATATTGCGAATGCCAGGTTTGCCAAAAAAACCGCGCGCTGAGGATATCGACTTTCAGGACGGACAAATCACAGGGTTGCAATAGCACACAGAAAACTGAGCAAAAACCGTTGGCCTCGCATGTTATGCTCATTCCGTGAATAAAGAACCAATCTTTCGATTTCAACCCATTTTCGAACTCAACCAGCAAGACACCACTTATCGAAAGCTATCCACTAACCATGTTGGAGTTCACCGGATCGGAGATCAAGAAGTCCTTAAGGTGGAACCTGAAGCTCTAAGCCTCATTGCTTCCCAAGCGGTTAGGGACATTTCTCATCTGTTTAGAATCTCTCACCTACAGCAAGTTCGCAATATCTTGGATGACCCAGAGGCCAGCGACAACGACCGTTTTGTCGCATTACAAATGCTCAAAAATGCTAATGTTGCTGCAGGCATGATTCTACCTTCTTGCCAAGACACTGGGACTGCTATCGTTCTTGGAAAAAAGGGTCAAAATGTCTTCACCTCTGGCAACGATGAAGAATCGTTATCGCGGGGGATTTTCGAGACCTACACAACGACGAATCTCCGTTACTCTCAAATGGCTCCTCTTTCGATGTACGAGGAAAAAAACACTCGGACGAATCTCCCTGCTCAAATCGAGCTATACGCAACTCAAGGAAACGAATATCAATTTCTCTTCATTACTAAAGGTGGCGGGTCTGCAAACAAGAGCTTTCTCTACCAGGAGACACGTGCTCTATTAAATCCTGATGTGTTGATGTCTTTCATCGAAGAGAAAATGAAGAGTCTCGGGACAGCTGCTTGCCCACCTTACCATTTAGTCATTGTTATTGGCGGCACATCAGCAGAGCTCACTCTCAAAACCGTAAAGTTAGCGAGTTGCCGCTACCTCGACGGCTTACCAACAAGCGGCAATGATCTCGGTAGAGCATTTCGCGACATCGAATT
>CAZFLB010000211.1:0-3506 GCA_964518945.1 uncultured Acidobacteriota bacterium
GGACCGATACGCACTATATTCGCCACTACTGACTGCGCACCGTTACTCGCGAGAAAAAGCAAGATAAGATAATTTCCGAGCATTGCAGTACCTACCAGTCGTTTAAAAACAGCCAGCTGTGCTAAAAGCAATGAAATCGTAGTAATCCACAGGACTTCTGGCACCAAAGGGACAATACGAGCTAGTACACTAGCACTCCACACCACCGCAACTGCCGTCGCAACAAGAGCCGATAGATTCACTAAAGTGATCACTCGACCACTCGAATAAAGTGATTGTTCCAGAGTAACCGGCCCATCAGGAGCCACTACCTTCGTTCTTGCAACATTGTATTTTTTTCCTCCAGCAATCACTGGAACAATCAAGCAGATTGCCATCCAAATCGCCGTTAGAATTACATCAGCAGCAATACCTGCTGCGAACAAATCACTTGAGGTTGTGAACGCCTGGCCAAGGGCGGCAAAGTTCATTCCCCCACCCGTATAAGTACCAATGAATTGGCCGGTCAACTTCCAGGTCTCCTCCCCGATATCTGAATAGAGCACAAGCGCAGAACAAATTCCTCCTACTGCTGACCCCAAAGCACCAATACCAAAAGCCGCTAACATCGAAGGTCCGGCACGTAAAATAGACCGAATATCTACACTGGACAAAATAAGAACAATGCCAAGGCTAACTCCAGTACCATGCAGAAAATCGTATACAGATGATTTACCAGGGAGAATGCCTACATTAGACAAAAACATAGCAATCAAAATCCCCAGAAGCGCAGCTCCTAGAGAACGGAAGGACCTGAAGCTGGACTCCAGCTTCAGGGAACCAAGCACAACAATCGTCAAAATAACCAGTACTGCAAAAGGATCGGTAATCACCGTATTAACCTAACATGAGCAATCGCTTCAACGAACCATTCGTTTAGAAATGAAAAATTCGATCAGGAAATACTTTTTTCTCAAAGGAGACCTCTACTAAGTTGAAATAATCTTGTGCCCCAATAAAGACCTAATAAACAGCTTCCCCTTCATTTAGTAGTGAACGACAAGTGATTAAGAACTCATCCACAACTTCCCCTTTAATCAAGTGTTCCTGGATAATCCTCTCGAGAACATCAGGGTCACAGCTGCCATACCAGGCTCCTTCTGGATAAACCACAGCTATCGGACCACCTTCACAAATACGTAAACAATTAGCTTTCGTTCTTGCTATACCTCCTGATTCAGAAAGTCCGAGTTCTTTTAACCTAGACTTAAGATAATTCCATGCAACAAGAGAACGTTGTCTTTCACAGCATTTCGGGGAACTTTGATCACAACAAAGAAAGATGTGACGCTTAATCGAAGGTATACCTACTGCACTTGCTGCCATTTGGCGACGGGTTTCAAGATCAACTGACATTTTATGCAGCCGTTAACCGTCGACTGAACTTATCAAAAACATCCTCATTGGAAGGAGCGCAAAAGTCCAACAACAATGCCACGAATTTGAACCTTACCAGAATCTGTTTTTATAGAGGTGAACTGTTTGTTGGCCGGACGCAACTCCACATTCTCCCCCAGCCTATAATAGCGTTTGACCGTCGCTTCGCCCTCAACAACTGCGACAACAGTTTGACCTGAAGCAGCTAATTTATTTTGCTGAACGACAAGCACATCCCCTTCATGGATACCATCATCGATCATACTGTCACCGGTAACCTTCAAAGCAAAATGGACACCATTACGTATAAGTGATTCGGGCACTTCAATCCTGTCGGAAAGTTCCTCTGATTCAACAGGAATTCCAGCAGCAACTGAACCAAGGAGAGGGAGTGATACCGCTCCTACCTTGTGCTCCTGGTCAACAATCTCAAGAGCACGCTTTTGATTCCCCCAAGGGGAACGAATGTAACCCTTTCGTTGAAGCTGTAACAGGTGTTTACGAACTGAATTCAGTGATGCAAAACCAAATTCTCTTCTAATCTCTTCATAAGACGGTGGCATAGCATGCTCATTGCGATAATCTACGAGAAACTTCAAAACACTCCGTTGCTTGGCAGTCAAGTCCATCATTCAGATAGAATAGGTGAAAGTAGGGTATAACTGCAACCGCTAAATATAGTTTAACGCCAAAAACATATGTAAATCTGAAATATAAAATAGAGTCAATTGGCTATCTGACTTTAAGTAGCAACCCAAAAGGACTAACTTCGGCATTGATGAAAACCTTCTTGCAGAGGTATTGTAATAAGCGAAATGCCTTATCACTTGCTATAAAGAAAGCGTTCCAGAGGAGAACAAAATGAAAACACGAGTTGTCACTATGCTATTGATTGGAGCGAGTTATGTTGCAGGGCAGAATATTCCCGGAAACGATTCAATTCTAGAATCTGAGCTAAGAGCCAATTTATTCTTTTTAGCTTCGGATGAAATGAAGGGACGGCTAACAGAGACGTCTGAGAATCAATTAGCTTCTGCCTTCATAAGATCAAAATTTTCCAGCCTTAACCTAAAGCCCATTGGCTCTGGCAATTCGTACTACCACTCTTTCAACATAATACGCAGTGAGCTTGGTGAAAATAATTCACTTGACATAGTTGAAACTAACACCACACTAAGAGGCCAAATAAATTATGATTTTTTTCCGCTAAACTTCTCTTCCAAAGGCAGTGTCGAATCAGAAATTGTTTTCGTTGGCTTCGGCATTAACGCTCCTAAGCTTTCACACAACGACTACAATGATGAATCTCTTCGAGGACGAATCGTATTAGCTTTAGACCATGAGCCTGGTGAACTGGACCCATTAAGTACGTTCGATGGTCTTGTCACTTCTGAATACTCCCGAAACCTACGAAAAACTCTATACGCCCAAAGTGCAGGTGCTATTGGAATTCTTTTCGTTTCCGATATTCACAACCACCAATCTACAAGTAATTTTCAACAACTAGCGGAACGAACTTGGCCAAATCCTCCGAGACGAATTCCGTTTTACATACTTGAGAGTTGGGCAAAACGGGTACAAATACCCGCAATGCAAATATCCACAAGCCTTGCCGAAAAAATACTCAAAAAAACAGGGAGTACTCTTAAAAAGCTAGGCGACGCCTCAGAAGCTAAAGGGGGTATCTCGCCAATCCTAATTCCAAAACTTCGCTTGAGTTTAACCTCTGATATAAACCGTAAAATCGTTTACCAACGAAACCTCGTTGCAGCTATCAACTCTTCAGACCCAGAATTATCTCAAGAGTGGGTCATTATCTGCGCGCATTTTGACCACAATGGGGCAGACCAAGAACGCGTCTGGAATGGAGCGGATGACAACGGATCAGGTACAGTGGCTCTGCTTGAAATTGCAAAAGCCTATGCGAATGCAGCGAGTGAAGGTCATAGGCCACGTCGAAGCATACTCTTTGCCGCATGGAACTCTGAAGAAAGAGGACTATTAGGAGCTTGGGCCTTCACAGAAGAACCACTAGTACCACTAAATAAAGTTGTTTCGGTTCTCAACATGGACATGATCGGCCGGAACGA
>CAZFLB010000212.1:0-11633 GCA_964518945.1 uncultured Acidobacteriota bacterium
CACGGCCATCACCAAAAAAAATACCGTTGGGTTCACCAATATTCGCAGTGACAAGATCCAAATTGCCATCCGCATCGATATCGCCAACCACAACGCCCCTAGTCTCGTCAAACCCAGTTCCAAAAGGCACCTGTCGCCCTCCTATAAGAACTATATTTGCCTGCTTGTCTCGATTTGCCATGGCCAAATCAGGAGAGCCGTCACGATCAAAATCTGCGACCGCAACCGCAATGGTCGAATTCGTGCTATTTCCAAACAAACTACTTCGCCCAAATGTTCCTCCCCCATCATTAAAGTAGATCGCGTTAGGCATTCCCCGGTTGCAAACAAGTATATCGGGAGAACCATCGGCATCAACATCTGCTATTACAAGATTACGTGTTGGTACGTCAGGTCGTCCAAAAGTACCCATCATTTTGAAGTAACCAAGTCCATCATTGATGTAGATCTGTTTGCGCCAGCGATCGTTACCAACTGCAATATCCAGATCGCCATCACCATCAAAGTCTGCAAAGGCAGCGCGGTAACTGGTATCAAGCTCTTCGCCTAAACGCCTAGCTGCACGAAAGAATCCTCTCCCATCATTTAAATATACAAAATTTTGCTGAGCCCAATGCCGACCATTGGCTACGACTGCATCTAGGTCTCCATCATTATCTATATCACCGAGGCTTATTGAAGCAGTTAAGTTAGATGCTGACCCTAACGTTCCATACGGATGCGATTCCAGTCTTCGGGGTTCGATTTCAGTAACAATAGCCAAGAAGAAAATCAAAAAAACAGGAGTGCTCATAGACAACAGTCTACACCCTTCCACTGTACCAATTGCGACAACAAAAAATCTAAATTAAATTAGTAACACAAACTACTCCGAACAAAATAGTTGCAAACAGGTCAAATAGAATCCACTTCACTCTTTGTGCTGATATGTAAAGATTAACAAACGAAATTGTGCTAGCGTACGAGTTATCATGATTGATTCAGAGTTGCTTGAAATATTGTGCTGCCCAGAAACAAAACAAAACGTGAAACTTATCGAAGAGGATATAATTTTTCACATAAACGAAAAAATCACGACAGGCAAGGTGACAAACCGCGGTGGTCAAATCGTTGAAGAAAAAATCGAAGGTGGTTTACTTCGTGATGACCGTAAATTTCTTTATCCGATTCGGGATAAGATACCCATCATGCTCGAAAACGAAGCGATCCCTTTCGATGAGTTTGACTCGACGAGCAACACTGCTCCAGCCACATAGTTGCGAAGTAACAAAAACACAACTTCTACCCGAAGCATCATTCAAGTAAGTGCCCCATGCACAACCATTTATAGTTGTACAATTTAATAGAAAGGTCCGCTTCTCCGCCGGTTATACGACCCTACTAATTATTTAAAAGTACTGTCCTCTCTTTAAACAAAGAGCCTAACAGCAAAACAAATCCCGTAATGACAGAAACGTCCGCGAAATTAAAGATCCCCGTACGGAAACCACCAATACTGACACGGATAAAATCGACCACGTAGCCGTCGTACAACAACCGATCTATCAGATTACCTAGGCCACCACTAATTATGAAAACCCAACCTGAAAGCTCCAACAGGGTATTTGCTTCGAACAACTTATAGCAAAAATATAAGAGAAGAAGTGAAATGCCAACGACAAAAATCCAAAACCGCGCAGAACTTGATAGATTGCTACCTAAACCCAAGAAAGCACCTGCATTCTCCTGATAAACAAAAACAACTGACATACCAAAATAATAATGAGGACCCAAATAGTAATCAGGTCCAATTCCTTTGAGAATTCCTTGTGCAATTATTTTCGTTAGTCGGTCAATCACGGTGACTGTAAACAAGGCAGAGAATAGAACCCCAAAACCAATCTTTTGAAATACCAGTCGTTTTCGCACTGAAATGTGAGCGGCGATCGCCGTTGAACCGTCTACCAACGTGTTTATACCTCACTATGTTTTTGGTATCGGCCCTCTTCTCGGTAATAATCATCGAAGCCAACATCTTTTTTTAATTGTTCGAAAGAAACTGAATCCTTTACAATCCCTTCTCCCTTCAGTCCTACCAGCGCTTTTTTCATAGCATTAATACTTGGCCCGAGTAAAGCAAAAGGGTATGCAACCAACTTATAACCGATTTGCTCAAGACGCTGCTCTGAAAGTCGGGGTGTTGTCCCACTATTAAGCATATTAGCCAAATGGTATCCTGGCGCACCTTTACAAATCGCTTCCATCTCTTTCTCAGACGTCGGAGCTTCCACAAAAAGCATATCTGCCCCTGCATCAGAGAATGCTTTTGCTCGCCACAGAGCTTCAGCTAAACCATGAGTACCTAGAGCATCAGTACGTGCAAGCACCAAAACATCAGCTCCTTCATCCCGAGCATCAACCGCTGCTCGGATTCTCATAATGGCATCTTCCCGTGACACAACTGACTTTCCTCTAGTATGTCCACATCGCTTAGGCCATGCTTGATCCTCAATCATAACGGCGGCAAAGCCAGCCGACGCGAAACCTCGAACAGTACGCTTGACATTAACTGGATTACCATAACCAGTATCGCCATCACCAATTATGGGCAAATTAGTTGCGGCACAAATGCTTCGACCTTGATCGAGCATCTCACCATAGGAAATTAGTCCGGCATCTGGCATGCCTAGCTTCACTGCTGAAACGGCAAAACCACTCATGAAAGACATAGAAAAACCAGCACCTTCAATTAAACGAGCAGAGAGTGCATCGTAACAACAAGGGAACGACAGCATTCCTTCACTACGCAACAACTTTCGCAGGGCATCCACTGGACTAACGCTCACACCTATTGCTCCTCCTCACAAGAGACATTTCCGAAAAACTTCTTTACTCATCGAAACCAATTAAGTTCCGGAGTTACGGTTATTACATAATCATTTGATATCGCCAAATTCAAACACTCTATGCAAAAACGGTAGACTACGATTGAGTTTTCGGATAAATCTTTTCTCCCTTGTAATCCTTCAAACCACATGAACCTGAAACCAAAAACCCTTTTTTTTGCAGCAACGCTGCGGCACGCGCAGCTCTGCCACCTCCATTTCAAGCAGTAACTATAGCTTTATGCCTAGGAAGCTCGTCCAATCGACCTGCCAGTTCATCAAGAGGAATGTTGACGTAACCTTCGATTGTTCCTAATGTCTCCAACTCTTCTGGTCTACGAATGTCGAGGAAACAAACATCGGAATCCTTTAACGCAGAATCGAGTTCACCAGCTTTCATTCCACTATGGCTCCGTTGTCGGATAAATCTTTTCGCCAGCATAATCCGCTAGGCCACAGAAAGCTGAAACTTGAAAACCGTTTTCTTGCAACAATGCCGCGGCACGCGCAGCTCGGCCACCTCGGTTTCAAGCAGTCAGTATAGGCTTATCTCTAGGAAGCTCATCCAGTCGATCTTCTAACTCCCCGAGAGGGATGTTAACGTAGCCTTCGACTGTTCCAAGTTCTTCGAGTTCCTCTGGATTCCTTACATCAAGAAGAAAAACATCAGCATCTTCCAACGCCGCAACAAGTTCATTACCACTGATTTGCGACACAGCAGTTGCTGTTTCTTCTTGAGGAGAAGCCGTTTTCTGCTGTCCGCCACAGCCAAAGAAAACCAAAGTAAAGCAGGTTAGCTTGAATATTATTCTGTTCATAATCACCTCACAAAAAATATACTTATCTACCGAGTGGTAGCGGGGGGCGGACTTGAACCGCCGACCTAAGGGTTATGAGTCCTTCGCTCTCACCAACTGAGCTACCCCGCCAGGTTCGGGAGACCCCCTATATTAGCACCCCCACGTTAATTGTTGGTGGTACCAAAATCTAACATTCTAACTAAACAAGGTAGTCGTTCATTAGAAATGACTCAGACCTTAAAATAGCCGTGCTGTTCATTTAACCTGCACCTGAACGCTCTATGCGTTAGACTGATGGGCCATGCGCAGAAGAGAGTTCCTGGTTTCGATAAGCGCCCTTGCGTTTTCCCGTTCGCCAGACTTAACAGTCAATGGTTTCCGCGTCAACAACCATTTAAAGGAACTGTCACGTTTCGGAAGAACGCCAGAAGGAGGAATAAGCCGAGTAGCCTACAGCAATGCTGATCTCAAGGGACGGGAACACACAATCCAGCTAATGCAAAACGCGGGCCTCGACGTAATTACTGACTATGCAGGAAACTTGGTCGGGAGAAAAGCAGGTTCAGACCCTAACCTTCCTCCCATAATGTTTGGCTCACACATAGATTCAGTACCACACGGTGGCAATTACGATGGGCAGGTAGGGGCTATGGGTGCGATCGAAGTCGCACATACATTGCACGAATCGTCAAGACTGACACGGCATCCACTAGAAGTCATCATATTTCAAAATGAAGAGAACGGGAAAATAGGAAGCCGAGCACTAGCAGGTGAGCTTAAAAGCAAAGACCTAGAACTTCCCTCATACTCTAGTAAGACCATACGTGAGGGTATTACTTTTATCGGGGGAAACCCTGACAAAATCGAAGACGTGCGCCGCCACCAAGGTGATGTTGCCGCCTATCTAGAACTCCACATAGAACAAGGGGCTCTGCTTCACCAAGAATCGGTCGACATTGGTGTGGTCGAAGGGATAGTAGGTATTAAACGCTGGAGTGTGGCAGTGCATGGACACGCCAACCACGCAGGAACAACTCCGATGAACCAAAGGCAAGATGCTATGGTCACAGCTGGTCGATTCATAACTGAGGTGGAGCGTCTTGCCACCACGCTACCTGGACGACACGTGGCTACCGTCGGAAAAATCGAAGCACATCCTGGAGCACCAAATGTCGTTCCTGGCCGTGTAGAACTATCACTCGAGATTCGCGACCTACAAATGTCCAAGATTGACAAGGTTTACCAAGCAATCGCTCAACAAAGCGAAGTTTTAGCATCAATAAACGGCACAAAGATTGACTTTCGTGAGTACTACTTAAGTCGCGCTGCTCCTACCGATGAGCGAATCCGAAAAATGGTAGAGACTGCATCCCAATCATTGGGACTCTCGCATCAGAGAATGCCAAGCGGTGCTGGACACGATGCTCAGAGCATTGCACTCTTCGCACCTACTGGAATGATTTTTATTCCGAGCATTGACGGCATTAGCCATTCTCCAAAAGAATACTCAAGACCCACTGATATTGAAGCAGGTACAAATACACTCTTGCACACGCTACTTCAGGCTGACACCTTGTTTGCAGGTGCTTAAGTTATACTCTCCCGTTTGCTATGCAAGACCATTTTCGTCGTCAGATGGCAAAACTAGAGAACGAACACTGGTGGTACCGAGCTAGACGAAACATCCTTGAACATGCTGTAGATCAATTTATTGGTGTTACAGACCGAGCTCTAACCGTTGGTGTAGGTGCCACGCGAGAAGCACAAATGCTCTCGAAGAGAACGCGCCTTTTTGCCGTCGACCATGCTCCCATCCTTTCAGAATGTAAGAAGTATTCTATAGCCACCCAAGCAGATGCACTTGCCCTACCTTTCCAAAGCGAAAGCTTCGATGCTGCCTTTGTCTTCGATGTACTCGAACACATTGACGATGAACGAGCTCTAAAAGAACTCTATCGGGTTGTCAAATCTCAAGGACACATTCTCGTAACAGTCCCAGCATTTATGTTTCTTTTCGGTAGACAAGACATAGTGAGTGAGCACAAACGGCGTTATCGTCGCGGTGCATTGTCAAAATTATTAGAAAACGCTGGCTTTCACGTCAACTACACAACTTACTTCAACACACTTCTCTTCCCCCCAATAGCAACATTGCGGCTTCTTAGGAAGCTATTCGTAAGGCAGACAAAAAAGCATGTTCAGAGCGATTTTGACTTCCGACTCCCCGCATCTTTCGAAAAAGTGCTTGAAACTATATTCGAACTTGAGCGACATGTGATTGGCCGAGCCATAATGCCAGTAGGTGTCTCAATCCTTTGCTCTGCCCGTCGTGACTGAAATATCATGAAATTCGAAGACGAAGTCAATCGAAGACGTACTTTTGCCATCATCTCTCATCCAGATGCTGGGAAGACAACGTTGACAGAGAAACTCCTCTTATATGCGAAAGCAATTCACCTCGCCGGTTCTGTAAAAGCCAAGCGAGCCTCGAGAAACACTATTTCAGACTGGATGAAGATCGAGCAGGAACGTGGTATTTCAGTGACCTCTTCTGTCCTCCAATTCGATTACGAACATAGTGCTTTAAATCTCCTAGACACTCCCGGTCATGCTGACTTTTCAGAAGACACTTTCCGGACACTAGCTGCTGTGGACTCAGCTGTCATGCTGATGGATCATGCAAAAGGAATCGAACCAAGAACATTAAAGCTATTCGAAGTGTGTCGCTTACAACAATTGCCTGTCATCACCTTCATGAACAAACTGGATCGTTACGGACTTGACCCACTAGAGCTGATCGATCAAATTAGAGAGAAGCTTGGTCTCGACGTTGTACCAATAAACTGGCCTGTAGGAATGGGAACTGATTTCAAAGGTGTAATCGACTTGGTAACAAGAGAACTCATTCTCTATAAGGCACAAGGTAGACACGGCACAGAAGTGATTGGTTCAGATCGTATTCCCTACAGCGAAGCAGAGACATTTCTAGGGAAAGAAGTGTTTGACAGGATCTCTGAAGAACTTCAGCTTGTCGAACATGTCGGAGACATGTACAACCAAGACCAGTTTCTTAATTCCGAAGTCAGTCCATTGTTCTGGGGTTCAGCTATGAGCAACTTTGGGGTTGAAGAGCTTCTCAGCTTTCTGGCAAAAAAAACAGCATCTCCGGGACCAAGAGCAACAGTCGATGGCATTTCAGTGCAACCTACCGAACCGCGATTTACAGGCTTTGTTTTCAAGATTCAAGCCAACATGAATCCTCGACACCGAGATGGTATTGCTTTTATGCGCGTTGTAAGTGGAAAATTCGAACGCGGAATGGACGCTGTGATCGGACGTTCCGGTGAATTACTACGCTTATCAAAGCCTCATACTTTTATGGCCCAAGAGCGTTCATTGGTCGACACAGCATGGCCTGGGGACATCGTGGGACTCTACAATACTGGAAAACTTCGAATTGGAGACACGCTTGCAGAAGGCAAAGCAATTAAATTTGCTGGTATTCCTCGTTTTGCACCCGAGCATTTTGGACAACTTCTGCTAGAAGATCCAATGAAACGAAAGGCGCTCGACACAGGGTTAGAACAACTGTCACAGGAAGGTGTCGTCCAGCTTTTCTTCACTCCGGGACAAGGACATCAGAACCCATACTTAGGAGCAGTAGGTGTTTTACAGTTCGAAGTACTCAAAGAAAGACTTAATAATGAATACAAGGTTTCGGTAAGATTCGTGCAAGCACCATTTAAACAAGCTCGATGGGTTGTAGGACCGCCTGAAGCATTGGATTGGCTTCGAACAACACACGGATATCTACTTCTTCTCGATCGAAACGCTCTACCAGTTGTACTTACAGATTCAAAATGGAATTTAACTTATGCACTGGAAAACGCACCCAAACTCGAGTTTTACGATGTGGAGCCCCTGTAAGATAAAAACTTAGCCTTTGTTCTTTTAATTGCTTCCAAGGGTTCAACTTTACAAATCGCTACATTAAGTGTTTGTTTTATAAAATCGTTCCGCCTCAGCAACATCCTCTTTACAACCACAAGTAACACTGCCCCAAAAAATCCGTCCACTATTGATGACACTGTAAATCATCACCAGCCGGAACGGCGAACCACAACTCCTTATTTCACAATTAATTGCACTTCTCTTTCTTCGTTGGTACTAAGTTTGCATTGTTAAGCAATTGAATTCAATAAAAGGAGGAGAAGTCATGAATAAGGCAATGTGGTTCATTAGTTTTTCACTCATAGGAGCGTCAGTTATCACAGCGGAACAGATTAGTGACGAATCTCTCCGCTCAGCCATCAAAGACAAACTCGAAAACTCAAAGCTTACCTGTGGGGAACACCCTTTAGTCAGTGTTGAAAACGGGGTCGTATTGCTAAAGGGAACGGTTAAGAACTTGCAGGCCAAACGGGACGTGATTGAGCTCTCGATGGCTACGATAGGGGTCACGCAGGTTAATGACCAACTTTCTCTTTCTCTATGTGACGCAGACAAAAACATTGGAGAAGCTGTTTCAGGAAAAATTCTCGGTTATCCTCTGTTCACGATTTACGACGACATAAATATCGCCATCAACAATGGAAACGTAACACTCACAGGACGCGTCACAATGCCTTTCAAATCAGAAGAAATCGCACGCCGCGGTGCAACGGTACTTGGCGTTGAAAGCATAAATAATGAGATTGAAACACTGCCCGTGAATATAGGTGACCAGAAAATCCGAGCGAACCTATCTTACAGAATTTACAGCGACTCATTATTTCGAGAACAAGGGTTCCGCCAGAATCCACCTATCCACATTATTGTTGAACGAGGGGCTGTCGCGTTAACTGGTGCAGTTCGCTCTGAAGTTGAGCGCAGGAAAGCGGAACACATAGCCCGCTCGACCTTTGGCGTTTTCAGCGTTGATAACCGCTTAACGGTAGGAAGTTAACGACAACAATGCTTGAGCTGTCACGATCCAAAGCGCCTCGGTCGCCCTGAGGCGCTTTGGACAGCAATCACAACAAACTAGATACCTCCACTAATAAATGCAACTAGAGGGCCTCAGTATTAGTTAATCTCACTACTGGAAATTCGTCGCTCAAATTATGGTTAGCCATCTGTTCTCCAAGACCTAGCCAACACTCGCAAAAAATTTTTCAGTGAATTAGAAGAATTGACCTTTAGTAGACATCAAGAGTTTTTCGTATCGTTATAGCGCTTACCCTTGGCACTCGTATCTATACTGCAGTATTCTTGGAAGAGAAACTCTTGTTCCACATTGAACTCGACGAAATCGAAAGAGAGTTGTTTTAATGAACATTCGAACCACTGCTCTAATCCTTGCTCTGTCACCTCTGGCATGTTCATCGGAAAACCTAGACGAAAGCCCATCAGTAGCACATCCACCACAACAGCCTGTCTGTGATCCGTTAAGTAATGAAATACAACTGCCTGAAGGCTTCTGCGCTATTGTGTTCGCTGAAGATCTAGGACGCGCAAGACACATTGCCGTAACGACTGACGGCATTGTATACATCGCACTTCGCCAAGGACAAGAAGGTGGGATTGTCGCATTACGGGACCAAAATGGCGATGGCCGAGCTGACGAAAAAGCTCAGTTTGGTGATCATTACGGAACTGGCATGGAAATCCACGACGGCTATTTGTATTTCGGCACCAAAAGCTCTGTACTTCGCTATGAATTGACCCCTGGTCAACTCGAGCCAAACAAACCTTATGAAACCTGGATTGACGGATTTCCAATGCAACGCCAACATTCCGCTAAGCCAATAGCTTTTGATGACAAACAAAACCTGTTTGTAAACGTAGGGGGGCCTTCAAATGCATGCCAACAAGACATGCGTACACCAGGTTCTCCCGGAATGAACCCTTGTCCGCAGCGCGAGTGGCAAGCTTCAATTTGGCAGTTCAACAAAAACGAAGGAAATCAAAAACAACAAGTAGATGGTTATCGCTATTCCAGTGGAATTCGTAATTCTGTAGCTATCGCCTGGGATCCTAGGTCCAAAAACATGTTCGTTCTCCAACATGGGCGCGACTCTCTAGATACACTTTGGCCTAAGTATTTCAAATCCGAGGCAAGTCGCGACAATCCGGCCGAAGAATTTTTAACGCTATCAGCTGGGGCAGATATTCTGTGGCCGTTCTGTTATTGGGACACTCAACTCGGAAAGAACATCTTAGCACCTGAATACGGGGGAGATGGAAAGAAAGTTAGCAACTGCAACATGGCTCCCGAACCACTCATCGCTTTCCCAGGCCACTGGGGTCCTAACGACTTAATATTCTATCAGGGAGAGCAATTTCCACAGAAATATCAAGGCGGTGCCTTCATAGCCTTCCACGGATCATGGAACCGAGCACCTTTTCCTCAGGAGGGCTATAACGTGGTGTTTGTGCCCATGGAAAATGGTGTAGTGGACGGAGACTGGGAAATTTTCGCCGATGGCTTTAAGGATGCTGACCCACTAATGAGCCCTCGGGATGCTCGTTTCCGACCTACAGGATTAGCCGAGAGTCCGGATGGGTCGTTATACATTACAGATTCTGTCACTGGCCGGGTTTGGCGAGTAATCTATTCCGCTTAAACCTTACAATGTAAAATGGGTGAGTCACTGCAGTAAATTCACATGTGAGAACTTACAAAACTAATTGTTTTCGTTTTTTTGCGCTTTCTTTTTTTCGGCTTCTGCCGCCTCTTCTATAGCCGTTATTTCATCCTCCGTAAGAACATCCATCATCTCCCAGGCTTGTTTCTGAGGACCTGGTACCATACCCACAAGATCCGGATCTTCACCACCGATACTCTCCGTTTTTATACGATCATCTTTTCTCTGCACGCGACGCTCGGCTTTAATGCGTTGTTTTTCCTGCCGCGCCCTTTCTTTTTGACGTTTGATGAACGTCTGTCGACTACGATTAGCCAAGGGCAAAACCTCCTGATTATTGGATAAAAAACATTTAGAACTGATGCAGGAATGAAGCTACTTCACAAAACGGGCAACAATGTGCCATTGTAATACAGACAAAAAGCTTGGGCAAGATATGCCTGAATCACTTTCCACGATACTCATTAACTATACCTACCGCCGGCTTAACCTAACCATTACAGTTCTAAGTTGCATGGTCTGACTCAAACGACTTATTCTTTATTACTTCCTTATCAAGAGAGGGCTTAATGAGAACCAAACTGATTCTTTTTTTCACTTCATCCATATTATTCTTTGCGTTAACTACTGTTTTTTCACAAGTCGTCCAATTTAAGCCCGATCTTTTCCCAGGCCTTAAATGGAGAAACATCGGACCGGAGCGAGGAGGGCGCTCTCTCTCTTGTATGGGAAGCCCTGGTCGCTCCAACGAGTACTACTTTGGTGCTACAGGCGGAGGACTCTGGAAAACGACAGACAGCGGCGAAACCTGGTTTCCTGTTACAGATGGAAAGATCTCAAGCTCATCTATTGGCGCAGTTGCCATTGCTGAAACTAATCCAGATATAATTTATATTGGCGGTGGCGAAACACAACTTCGAGGAAGCATTACTCAAGGCGACGGTGTTTACAAATCGATAGACGGGGGCGAAACTTGGCGTTATTTAGGCCTTCCTGAAGCACAAGCTGTCTCTAGAATCCGAATACATCCTACCAATCCCGACATCGTTTACGTCGGAACCCTTGGTCACGTTTATGGTGATAATGAAGAACGCGGAGTGTACCGTTCTACAGATGGTGGCAACACGTGGCAAAAAATTCTATACAAAAGCGACAAAGCAGGTGCAGCCGACCTCATCATTGACCGCACCAATCCAAGAGTCCTCTACGCGTCACTGTGGCAGGTGTATCGTAAAGCATGGAAGATGTGGGGCGGTGGTCCAGATTCTGGTCTCTACAAATCAGAAAATGGTGGTGACACTTGGGTTGAACTAACAACAAATCCTGGAATGCCTGAAGCACCT
>CAZFLB010000213.1:0-6512 GCA_964518945.1 uncultured Acidobacteriota bacterium
CGCAAACGAGCTAACTGATCTTCACGGCCCCCTTCTAAACTCCATGCAGGAAATAATATGGAAAGCGCCGTACTTGACGCTGTATACGGGTATTGATCGATCGTCACATCAATTCCGCGTGCACGAGCAGCATCTACCATCTTCAAAGTTTTAACACTTGATCCCCACATGGGTGCACCCACAACTTTGTGATGGGTTATCTGAACAGGAAGTCTAGCTTCCTCACCTATTCGGATTGTTTCTTCAACACTCTCTAGAAGCAACAATCCTTCCTCGCGCATGTGACTCACATAAAAACCCTTATGATCAGCGGCAATTCTCGCAAGGCCAATTACTTCTTCGGTTTTTGCGTAGGCACCAGGAACATACTTCAAGCCCGTTGAAAGTCCAAAAGCTCCCTCTTTCATAGCTTCCGCTACAAGGTTCTTCATTTGCTCGAATTCTTGAACCGAAGGCTCTCGATCCTCGTTACCCATAACGAAACGCCGAATAGTTCCATGTCCAACGGTTAACGCAAAGTTAATAGCTGAAGGCTCAACATCTAACCGAGCAAGAAACTCAGCAATAGGTAATGGCGAACCCCCATCGGGGCCCCCAACAGCAGAAGTTACACCTTGTCGGATATAATTCTCTGCAAGTGGATGTTTGAAGATGCCACGCACCGCATGCGAGTGTGTGTCAATAAAACCAGGTGCAACAGCAAACCCGGAAACATCCAATCTCTTAGCAGAACGTACGTCACTCAAATTTCCAATTGCTACAATCCTTCCAGAAGCGATACCGAGATCAGCAATCCTCGTTGAAGAACCTCTTCCATCATAAATTGTTCCGCCTTCTAGGACTACCCGCAAAACAGGACGGGCTGACAGAGGTTGGCTGTTTGCCAAACAGACCATTAGCGCTAGAACCGACATAAAGTTACAACCCCTTAGCTAGATAAAACCCTTTCAACTTTTGATTTCATGTAACAGATCAAACTTATTACTCTAAATTGCCAATAACAAGCGTTTTTAAGTTTTTCGCTTGTAAACCATCGATAATGTTTCCATCCATACTGGAACGTTTTTACTAAAAAAAGCCTCTAGTCCCTTCTGTGCTTCTTCCGAACAACGAGCTTCTGTCAGTTGACGCGCTGAGTAATCAATCAACTTCGAATCCGGAAGTGGGAATGTTCTCTTCAAAAGTGCTTTGGTACGTCGGACAGCATTAGGCTCACCTGATAGAAATTCAGCTATTGTGCTCTGTAGTTCATCCTCTCTCTGTGCGTCAGTAGTAACTTTTTGAACAAGTCCTACAGTTGCTGCTTCACACGCATTAAGACGCCTTCCTGTCAACACAATAGGAGCTGTCGCAGCTAAACCTATCTTTCGAACAATGTACGGACAAATAATACCGGGAACGATACCTAAACGAACTTCTGAAGTTGCAAAAACCGCATCCTCTTCTGCTAAAACGTAGTCTGCACAAACTGTCAGGCCCAAACCACCACCAATAGCAGCACCCTGTACAATTGCTAAAACAGGGACAGGAAAATCGGCCAGTCGGTAAAACAGTTTTGCAAGGGATATAGCATCACTAAAGTTTTCTTCTTCACCTTTTAAGCCTAGTCGTTTCATATAACTTAGATCGGCACCAGCACTGAATACCCGTCCCTCACCCTCTAGCACCAGAAGGCGCATCTCTTCAATTTTTGAAAGAATGTCGAGTGCATTACTAAGGTCGATTATCATTGCTTCATCAAAAGCATTACGGACTTGCGGGCGACACAAAACAATCCTCTTCACCCCCATAGGCAACGACTCGATGCGGAGTGTTGAACTCTCGAGAATTGTCTCAATTGGTAATCCCATCATGTTAATTCCTCAGATGTTGCCTTGTCCTCTTGGGCTATTGTTTCAAGTAATTGCTTGGGCACTTTAACACGACAACGTAATAGCGCTTGCCCATACGTTTTTCCCTGAGCATCTGTATATAAACTTATTGTCCCACCACCACCAAGAGCTTCTTCAAGTAAAAAATTTATAGCCCAGAGATTAGGTGCGAGGTATCGTTTTAGTCCACCACGAACCAAGTCTTTGAACCATTCTTTAATGTGACAAGTAGTCAGGTTCTCACGCAACCAAACGTAAACTTCTGGACTGCGCCCAATGAGACCAATGTTTGCTGTATCACCTTTATCACCGCTACGAGCATGTGCTAATACCATCAAAGGAGCTTCAATCATGTCTCCTCCAATTCCTGCAAGTAAAGCAGGTGGAAAGGGATCCTTTAACTCAAATGCTGGCTCAGCTGACCCCTGTGTTGTTGGCCAACATAGTTTCGAGACTTCCCCCACTTGATCACAACCAGAATACATTGTGACAACTGGTAAGGCATGCTCCTGTTCAACAAGACTCGGCCAGTAACGAACCACCCTAGATATCATTGGCGCTCCGCCCGTGACAGCCACACCACTAGGCCCACTCAAGATCAAACCAGGAATAAGTTTTCGAAACATTTCTAACTTACTTTGATCCTCATCTCTAGCAGCAAACCGAAGCATAATTTCTGTAGGGGAGTGCTTTGGGGTTAACTGTCGATGCGTTGCATCATCGCCTATGAACTCTGTGGTTTTCCCCTCGAGCGAAGTGAGAGAACTCCGCTCCAGTTCGGAGTGAAGTCGAGTCCAAAATGTTTTTGCAAATATCTCCGCTTTAATTCGAGCGTCAGGACCAGAGATAATAAGCGAACCGGAGCATTTGTATCCGGCGTCAATCGCAACACTTACTTTTAACGTATCTGTTGGAGCAAAACCTCTGGTTCCTGAAACACGAACTCTGTCATGACCTTCAGCTTCCAAAGTCATTGTCGTGAAATCTGCAATGACGTCAGGAGTGATGTAAACCTGCGGATTTCCCATCTCATACAAAAGCTGCTCTCTCACGGTTTGTAAACTCACTAACCCTCCCGTCCGAGGTTGCTTAGTAATTACAAAAGTCCCGCTTGGATCAAATTCAACGATAGGAAAACCAACATCTACATAATTATCAACCTTCGAAAAATCCGTGAAATTACCTCCAGTCGCTTGTGCTCCACATTCTAAAAGATGAGAGGCAACTATCCCCTGAGCAAGGCGATCGTAATCTTTAGAAGACCAGCCAAACTCATGAATGAGTGCAGCAAGCGTAATTCCTGTGTCGGTAACGCGACCACAAAGAACAATATCAGGCTCTTTTTTCAAAGCTTCAACAATGGGCAAAGAACCAAAATACGCATTCGCAGCAAGCACTTTGCCACGGTACTTACCCAAACTTTCACCAGTTTCCATATTGTCCAGAGAAAGATCTTCGATTTGTGAAAGAACATCATCTCCGTCGACCACCGCAATCTTTAACGAGAGTCCCCGTTCTAGTCCTTCCTCAAGGAGGGCCTGAGCGCAACTTTTAGGGTTCACACCACCAGCGTTTGTAATGACTTTTATTCCCCGTTTTTTCAGCGTGACAAGCAGTGGTGCAACCTGTGTAACAAAGTCTCGCGCATATCCCATGCTCGGATCGCGAGCAAATTGTTTTTGCAAAATACTCATAGTGACCTCTGCCAGAAAGTCCATTGTGATGTAATCAACTGGCAGATCACCGGTTGCTTGACGACGCAGAGCATAAGGGTCATCGCCCCAATAGCCACCAGCGTTAGCAATTCTCAGTAACGATTTCACGCTTACATTCTGAAAATACCAACACTTGTATCTAAAATTGGAGCATTAGCAACCGCTGCAAGACCGAGTGCTAAGATTGTCCGTGTCTGGCGCATATCAAGAACTCCATCATCCCATAAACGAGATGATGCATAATAAGGATGGCCTTCTCGTTCGTATTTGGAACGAATAGGGTCAGCAATAGCACTTGCTTCTTCGGTACTGAGTTCTTTGTTCTTTCTTGCAAGTTGTTCCTTCTTTACGGTCACCAATACCTGCGCTGCCTGAGCTCCCCCCATAACTGAAATCCTACTAGTAGGCCAAGTCCACAAGAACCGTGGATCGTAGGCACGCCCACACATACCGTAGTTTCCTGCTCCAAAACTACCACCAAGAATAAGTGTTAGCTTAGGAACACGAGCAGTTGCTACTGCATGTACCATTTTGGCACCGTCTTTAGCGATCCCACCTCGCTCATATGCAGCACCAACCATAAAACCTGTCACATTTTGGAGGAATAGTATCGGTGTCTTCTGGCTTGTACAAAGTTCAATAAAGTGTGTCGCTTTCAATGCACTCTCGCTGAAAAGCACACCATTATTAGCAATCACACCTACAGGCATACCCTCGATATGAGCGAATCCCGTAACTAGTGTTGGAGAATAACGCTTTTTGAACTCGAAAAAACGACTTCCATCAACAATTCGAGCAATCAATTCACGAACATCAACCTGACGACGGAAATCACGTGGCCACACTCCGAGAAGTTCTTCTGGATCATAGGCGGGTAGCTCCGAAGGTTGAAAGTTTGTTTCATACTTGGGACGTGCTCCCAAATGACCAACTATATCTCGCAGTATCAGGATCGCTTTTTCATCATCCTCAGCAAAGTAATCAGCAACGCCAGAGAGTTCAGTGTGTACACGCGCCCCACCAAGTTGTTCTGCTTCGACATCTTCTCCCGTGGCAGCTTTGACCAACGGCGGACCCGCCAGAAAAATTGTACCTGTTCCGTTTACAATAACCGATTGATCACTCATTGCAGGAACATAAGCACCACCGGCAGTACACATTCCCATAACAGCAGACAACTGTGGTATGTGAGCCGCACTTAGGATAGCTTGATTACGAAAGATGCGTCCAAAATGATCTCGGTCAGGAAAAACATCTGCTTGCATTGGTAAGAACGCACCTCCGCTATCAACAAGATAGATACAGGGTAGATGGTTGTTTAACGCGATTTCTTGTGCGCGAATGTGTTTTTTTACCGTGATTGGGTAGTAGGTACCACCCTTTACAGTAGCATCGTTTGCAACAATCATGCATTTACGACCACGTACCGTACCAATCCCGGTAACAAGACCACCTGCTGGAACTACATCCTCGTAGAGCTCATCCCCAGCCATCTGGCTTAGTGCAAGAAAAGGCACACCGTCATCAACTAGTGCATCAATCCGATCACGGACAAATAGCTTCCCTTGTTCGAGATGGCGTTTGTGCGCATGTTCTCCACCACCTTTCTGAATATGGGCAAGCTTGATCTTCAGTTCCTCGCAAAGAGAGAGATTTTTCTCAAAATTTCTTCGATATTCATCTGAACTAGTCTTAACCTGACTACAGATCATATTCATAGCCTAATTTTGTCACTTGGAGCGAAAGTAAGGAAGTACTTCATGGCCTAAAAGACTCACAGCCTCTATTGGGTCAGGGCCCAACGGAGGGCCAAAACTTAGATGGCGAATCCCTGCTTCAACTAAAGGTTCAAGCCTTCGAATAATATCCTTAGGCCCTCCTGTTACACCTATTTTTAGCATTCGTTCATCTACAAGTTTAGAAACATCTTCGATACTTTGCCCACTTGCTAAGGCCCGCTCAACAGGCTTGAAGTCTTCTTTAGTTAGAGAAAGCCTGTCTAGGATCAGAGTTGACAAATGAGGGCCATAGTATGCGATTTTACGAGCCAGACAACGACGTGCCTTTTCTTTGTCCTCAGATAGTGACGCCCAGATACAAGCTGCAAAATCGAGCTGTCCCATAGATTGATCTCGCTTACGAATTCCCTCCTCCAGCAAAGGCTTGACCGTTTTCCAATGCTCTGGAGGAAACAAAAGCGGCAACGCACCATCACCCAACTCACCTGCCAAACGAATCATTTTAGTACTCATAGCACCGACGTATATTGGAGTCACACGGTTTGCCGGAAACCGCAAATAGCTATTATCACTCCATCTAAGAAACCTTCCTTCACAGGCAGCAATTTCTCCAGATAAAAGATTGCGGATCATGCGAACTGATTCTCTGACAGCAGACAAAGGTGTGCGCTGCTCAATACCCACCCAACTAAGAAAATCTCGCGCTCCAGCAGCAATGCCTAGGTTAAAGCGGTTTCCTGTTAACTCATCCATCGAAGCAGCAAACATAGCTATCTCGCTTGCATCAATAGAGTAAGGATTTAAAATGCAAGTCCCTAAAGAAATTCGCTGAGTTAACGGTGCAACCGAAGCAAGAATAACCGGAGCACTCCTGAAGAATAGATCGTTACTCACCCAGAATTGATCGAATCCTGCTTTCTCGCTAGCAATAGCAAGTGCTTGATAATCTGCAATAAGAAGATCATTGTTAAGCCGAATACTGAACGTAAGTTGAGGTGTCATAAGCTATTCAGACGCCGAGCCAACAACAGCCTCCGCTTCGATTTCTACTAGGTAGTCATCTCCTACTAGATCAGCTCGCACAAGAGTATTGGCAGGTCGGATCGTTTTAAAATGCTCATGGTGTATCCGTCAGACTATCACAGCATCCTCTACTCGACAAACAAATACTCTGATACGCACTGTAT
>CAZFLB010000214.1:0-2570 GCA_964518945.1 uncultured Acidobacteriota bacterium
GTTGGGGGTGTCATAAGCGTGCTGGTTAACGTCGTTCTTTACATCCTCCATTATTCTTTCATGGCCTATAGCCACATGTCAATGGGGGATCTGATTCTATGGCTGCTGTCAATGCTGGTATGTGCGGTCCTTGCCAAATGGTTTGGCAGGGCCTTTGTTTTTTCTAGAAGTGAATGGATCACTATCTTCGCAATGGGAATGATTAGCTCCCTGGGGCCAACCTATGGCGTAAGCGGCTACCTTGTTGGCGTGATCGTGACGCCCTATTATTTCGCGACACCGGAGAACAGATGGGACGAATTTCTCCATCCATATCTTGAAGAATGGATCATCCCTTCCAACAAGGATGGGGCGATGACATGGTTCTACGACGGCGTACCTACGGGAGCGCCCATTCCCTGGGGTGCCTGGACTATGCCACTGTTCTGGTGGTTCACCTTCATCAGCGCAGTTGTCTTGGCCTGTCTTTGCGCATCCATCATCATTCACAGACAATGGTCGGAACACGAGAAGATCGTATTCCCGGCAATGGAACCCATTGTAGAGATGACAGGAAATGCAGGCAACGGCGGACGGCTGCTGCCTGAGTTCATGGGCGGGAAGGCATTCTGGACAGGATTCATTCTCGTGTTCTTCGTATTCACCTGGAATATCATTGGTTGGTTCTACCCCACATTCCCACGATTTCCTACAGCAAGTGGAACCTGGATACCTCTCGGGAGGGCATTTCCACCCCAATGGATTTTCATCAGCACATTCGTATTGTGTTTTTCCTACTTCGCGAGCCTTGAAGTGTTGTTCAGTATGTGGTTTTTCGATCTGGTCTTCATCTTCGAGGGTGGTCTTCTGAACCGTCTGGGTGTGGAGGCCATATCCCCCAACTACATGACTGGCCGGTACTCTTGGCAGACTTCAGGCGCTTTCGTCGGTATAGCAGTTTGGTGGCTGCTGGTATCCAGAACTCACCTGTGGCAGGCCTTTATGAAGGCAGTCCGTCCAGGAGAATCTCCGATAGACGACAGCCGAGAGCTGCTCTCTTATCGGACCGCGTTCTTCTGCCTGACGATCTCGGTGATCTACATGGTGGCCTGGCTTTCTCAAGCGGGTATGGATACGGTCTTCATCTTCGTTCTGCTTCCCACGATGTTCCTCGTTTACTTCGGCGTTGCGAAAATTCTGGCTGAAACGGGCCACATTTATATCGGCTCTCCAGCCTGGGCAAGAAATCTTGCAACCGCCGCGATGGGAGGGGCAAGTGCCGTGCCTGCCTCTACACATGCTATTCTCTATCCTGCATCGGTTGCCGTCAATCACTTCCGGGGATTCGCTTTTTCCGTTGGCATGCACTTGAATCGGTTGGGGGATTTTATCGCTGGAGGACATCGACGATTCTTCGGCGGGATCTTTTCTGCGTTCGTTGTGGGAAATGTATCCTCTACACTTTTTACAATCTGACTTGGGTACACGATTGGGGCCTACAAATTACAACCCAACTGGCTGATCATCCGAGCCGGAATCGGGGGGTATCAGCGCGGTGTAAACGACATCCTTTCACCAGAGGCCTTGGAGACGGAAGATGAGTGGTTCTTCGTGATTGGGTTTGTGGTGATGACGTTATTGAATCTGATGCGATACCGGTTCGCGTGGTGGCCCTTTCATCCGGTTGGATTCGCCCTTTCGGGTGCCTGGCTGACCCGCCTTACAAGCTTCACCCTTTTTCTTGCATGGCTGGTGAAGTTCATCCAGCTTAAGCTTGTCGGGGCAGCCTTTTACAGAAGATCCAGGCCCTTTTTTATAGGCGCGTTGGTGGCATACATTCTTGTCACTTTGCTGGGGTTGATTGTGGACGCTACATTTTTTGGTAAACAGGGACACACCCTCCACAAGTGGTATTGAGATTCTGAATGGCTGAGATGAAATCCAGACCGGCTAATTCCAGTATGCCACCATCCGATGCGGATTCCCCTTGCAGTACCGAAGACAGAGGGGTCACGTTTCGGTCGATTGCATTCGGGTTGGCCCTGGCAGTCGGGTTGAGTCTGCTGGCGAATTCCGTTCTGTATCTCGTGCACGGATCCCTGATGGCATACAGCCACATGTCTATGGGGAATCTGATTCTGGTCATGTTATCGATGGTGGCATGCTCAGCTCTGGCCTTCCTTTTTGGAAGGCCATTTGTGTTTTCCCAGACTGAGTGGCTCACCATCTTTACGCTGGGGTTCGTAAGCGCTTGGGGACCCACATACGGGATGAGCGGATATCTGGTGGGTGTGATCGTCTCTCCGCACTATTTCGCGACACCCGAAAACAGATGGTCCGAATTTCTTCACCCATACATCCCGGAGAACCTGTTTCCAAACAACAAGGAAGGGGCGATGAGTTGGTTTTACAACGGCATGCCGGCTGGAGCCCACAATCCATGGGAGTCAAGCGTGAGCACGAAGATATGGAGTATACGCTTCATAGGTGCGGTGACTCTCGCGTGTTTCTGTCTCTCCAATATCATCCACCGGCAGTGGTCCGAGTATGAGAAGCTTGTGTTTCCGGCAATGGAACCCATCGTGGAAATG
>CAZFLB010000215.1:0-5283 GCA_964518945.1 uncultured Acidobacteriota bacterium
GGTACCGATATTAGCGGGACGAAGAGATTGTTGGTCGATTCGTTCGGTGCGGGGTGTAGAATTCGTGGAAGCACTACGCACTCGTTAAGGGGTATTACTTGTTTCAACCAAGCTATTAGCGTAGCACGTCAAATTGGTGTGTGTATTTGATGATCAAACTCCGATTTTGTGGACCTATGCGAAAATCTCCGAGGCCTTCGGTGTCATTGTAGACGATGAATAGACCGGTGCCAGCAGTGTTCAACCAGCTGAAACGTATATTTGCTGACCAAATGTCACTTTGGTCGTTGTACTGGAGCACCGATTGTAAGTTTATAAATGGTGTAAAGCTATAGCTCAGATGAGCTCGTCCAAGATTTGCAACGAAATTGCCTTCGGGCAAGTTGACCTTGTTGTGAGACCAGCTGATGGCTGTGTTTAGTTTGGCACCGTGCCTAAAATGAATGCCTGATTCCACAGAAATACGGTCTCCAGAGAAAAAACCTCCGGCGTTCAGTCCTCCGCTGTAAGAGAATGGGGCGCTTTGGTTGGTGTTCCAACGCCAGGCAATTTCATTGAATTCGTAGACTCCGGCAGGGATTATGATGCCAGGTGTTATTTCGAAAGGTTCGGAAAGCCCTTCGTACCTTAAATTGAAAGCTGGGCTAAAGAATGCTCCACTTTCGAAATCCACGTGTGAGTCAAGGTGAAGCCACTCTGTCTGTTTATAGCCGTTAAAATCCCAAAAGTTTCGGTAGGTTGCGTGAGGACGGAGTTCTCTAAGCCACGAAATTGTAGGGACACGAATGTGGTGAATGTAGCTTGATTGTATCGTACGGTAATCTTTCCTTGAGAGAAAACCAGCTTCTGGATTGAAGGCATCCCCAACTTCAGTGTATTCGACCCAAAAGCGGCCCCATAGCTTTCGGAACTCACCATAGACATCAAGGGCATGGTCTCTTCCAGAAGAGTTAGGCGTTTCGGTGCGAGCTGCCATGCCACGAAACGTCCAAGCTTCACGAATTCCTAGTGTTCCATCTAAACCCCATGTTCGGTTCCAATTTCCGGAGCTTGACATATCGCCCGTTGCTGCTCGATTGACAAAAAGAGCTCCTAAACTCGATCTGTTAGGAAGCTCGCGTCTCAGGGCAGCGACCGTGAAATTATTTGCGGGGAGAGTACTACCAAGATCTTCTGTCTGCATGTTCATTAGCCCGATATTGTAAGAACCAATTTTCCCGCTGAGACGACCTCCTGCACGTATTGGTACGAGTTCTCCAGAAGGTCCAATCCCGATACGTCGACTAAAGAAAAGTTCCAGCGTACGCCCTCTAGATTCTCCGGTACCCATCGAGAAAGTTCCTGCATTCTCTAAAAAGAAAGGACGCTTTTCAGGAAAAAACAAATTGAATCTTGTCAAGTTGATTTGCTGGTCGTCTACTTCAACCTGTGCAAAATCAGTGTTAACGGTTACATCTATATTAAGAGCAGCAGTGACACCAAATTTGGCATCTACGCCGATTTGAGCGTTGAGATCAGTACTAGATTTGTTCGTGAACTCTTTGTGTCCTGAGGAGAGCACAAAAGGTGTGACTTTGAAGTTTCTAGGTGCTTCGAGGTTAAGTCCATTGAGATCACCTGCTGACGAAAGCCGATAGAAGTTTTGAATGCGAGATACTGGTGACCAGTAAACCTCTTCGCGTTTTCTCCGAATGTTTCGCTTGAAATTCAGTCCCCAGCTTTGTGGCTTTCGGGAGCTGTAACGAAGCGTTCGAAGTGGGATTTTAAATTCTGCTGTCCAACCGATTTCATTGATTTGCGTTCGCACTGTAAAGCTTGCATCCCAATTGAGATTAAATCCGTTGCCAACTCCTGCTTGAGAACGCTGGCTAGATGATTGCCCGCCGCCACCCGCCTTGCTTACTTGTCCGTCATATTCCATTCCAGCTGGGTTTGTTCCAAACACAAAGCCATTCTGACGATCTTGGTATGTATCAAAAATCATCTGAAAAGAGTCCATGTCGAGAAGATTCGAATCACGTCGGCTATCAGTTACAACTAGCGAAGAAGGACTGGAGTCATAACAGATGACGCCGACATAGAGAGATGTTTCGTCGAAAAGAATTCGCACCTCTGTTTTTTCTGTGGCGGGTTGGCCCTCGAGAGGCTCAGATTGAGTGAAGTTTGTTAATGTCTCAGCTTGACTCCATATAAGCTCTTCGATGATTCCGTCGATGACGGGAGCTGTTTCAACTTGGATTGCAAGAGCTTGCGGTCTTTCGTCAGGTGTGGCTGTAGCGTTGATGGTCGCTACGAATATTGATAAAAATAAAGGGTGTTTCCAGAATGTGTTCACAATTCGTCAATCACGGGGTTTGATAGTGTGCCTACACTGCTAATTTCAACCTCAACGCAGTCACCATTAACAAGCCATTTTTTGGGGTTTCGTTTAGAACCGACACCGGCTGGCGTTCCCGTACTGATTACGTCGCCAGGATTTAGAGGGTAAAGAGTAGATAGGTACTCGATGAGGTTTTCGATTGGAAACAACATTAGGTCCGTGGTGGTTCTTTGTAATTCCTCCCCGTTTACTCGAGTTACCAATGTTAGCTTGTGTGGGTCAGAAATCTCATCAGAGGTCACGAGCCATGGACCAAAAGCGCCTGTTCGGTGAAAATTTTTACCAGGGCCGAACTGAGACGTGTGGTGTTGCCAATCGCGCACAGAACCGTCATTGTAGCAAGAATAGCCGGCAACATAGCTCAGTGCGTGTTCACGGGGAATATGACGCCCTTTTTTTCCGATGATGACGGCTAGCTCACCTTCATAGTCGAGTTGGGTTGATGCCTTTGGCCGAATGATCGCCTGCCTGTGAGCTACTTGGCTTGACGGAATGCGGATGAAAAGAGTTGGTTGACTTGTCGGATCGCGCCCGGTCTCATCACGGTGTGAGGCGTAGTTAAGCCCTACACACCAGATTGCTGGAGGCTCAGTAATGACGGGCTCAAGAGTCACTTCGTTAATAAAGTGGTCCGCAATTTTTCCTTCGACAGCATGTTTGATTTTTGCGAGGCAATCATCGCCAAGTTCGAGAATGCCTCTCAGTGTTTTAGGTGATTCCGGCAAAACGTTTTGCAGTGAAATAAATCCATTTTCGTCAACCATGACTCCAACACCGGCCATGGCGTTATGTTTGTAAGAAATCAGTTTCAATTTGTTCTCCGTTCGGGTTTCATTATTGCTATCTCACATTAATTTATAATATTTATTGTGAAGTGTTAGTTTTCTTTTTGTGTTGTGTGACTTTTTGTCTATAAATTATCAACAAGGATTCAGCTGTCTGACCCAGAAATTCTTGATTGTTAGACCATGCTACTAGGGAAGATTGAACTATCCCGAGTACAGGGTTCTAGTTGGCTTTTTGGTCACTGAATTTTTGGAATGTAATACAGCTTTACAATGATTTTCATTTACAGTGAAGATATGGAGTTACAAGTGATGTTTTTGTTCCGGGGGTTATCGTGTTAGAACCGAATTGAATCTAGTGGCTTATTAAGCTTTGTATTAAGGTGTTTAGATGTGAATTGTGGCATTATGCGTTGGATCAGGAGGAGTACATGAATACCATTTTTTTTGGCGTAGCTTTCGTTCTTAGTTCTACTGCCTCTGTGGCACAGGAGGTTAACAAAGAATGGGACACCACACTCGCTCGAGGTGATGCTTACGAGATTGATTTTGAAACTGACGAAGGCACTTTCATGTCTGTTGACGTTGCTCCAGACGGAAGTTTTCTTTTGTTCGATCTTCTTGCTCATATCTATCGTGTGCCAGTTGCAGGAGGCCCGGCTGAATGCCTCACCGGTAATAGTGGTGTTGCGCTCAATTTCCATCCTCGTATCTCTCCGGATGGAACGACAGTAGCTTTCGTCTCAGATCGTGGTGGGCAAAACAATCTATGGCTAATGGATATTGATGGAGGAAATCCAAGGCAGGTCTTTAGTGATCAGGAAGTTCGTGTCGCTGAACCCGTTTGGACACCAGATAGTAATTATATTGTGGTCAGGCGGTACACTCTCAATCGGCCCCGTGAAAGTGGCATTTGGATGTACCACAAGAACGGTGGGAATGGCATTGAGCTTGTGGGAACCGAAGTTCGTCGTGCAGCATGGCCTTCTGTTTCACTCGATGGAAGATATCTTTATTATCAATTTTCACCGAGTTCTAATAGAGATTTCATCAAGGGTTCTTATCAATTGAATAGGCTTGATCTTGAGACAGGGCATACTTCTGAAGTCATTGCAGGTGAGGCTCAGCAGCAGTACCAAGGATCAAGTGGTGGAGCAATTGCTCCCGAGGTTTCACCCGATGGGAAATGGCTAGCGTTTGCCCGTCGCATTCCTGGTGGCACCATCTCTTTTAAGGGGCACTTGTATGGACCTAGGACGGCGCTGTGGCTTCGTGAGCTAAGAACAGGTGCCGAGCACATTCTGGTTGACCCTATTGAGTCTGACATAGCGGAAGGAGGAAAAACGCTTCGTGTTCTTCCAGGCTATTCTTGGTCGCGTGACTCGCAATCGATTTATCTCTCCCGTGGTGGCAAATTGCAGCAAGTCGATATTGCGTCCGGAGATTTGACTACGATTCCTTTTAATGCTCGCGTCAGACGTACCGTTTCGGAGATGGCTACTGGAACTGGAACAGCTAGTGTTGCCAATAGCAATTTTTCCGTTCGCTTTGCAAGGTGGCACACCGTTTCCCCTGATGGCAAGCAGCTTGCTTTTCAAGCAGCAGGGAACATATGGATTATGGACCGACCCGATGGTCAACCGAGAAGACTTACCCCCGAAGGATTCGGTTCGTTTGAACTTTCTCCTGCGTTCTCTCCAGACGGTAGCACCATCGCGTTTACTACGTGGGATGACACGAAAGGTTACCTTTGGAGAGTACCGACTTCAGGAGGTGATCCGAAAAAGCTGACGAAGATCTCTGGTGAATATATTCATCCAGTCTGGTCTCCGGATGGCAGGGAGATCGTAGTAGCTAAGGGCTCTGGTGCAACTGCTCGCGGTCGTTCGTGGTCCAATAATCTTTGGTATGACCTTGTCAGTGTTCCTGCTTTGGGAGGAGAGGCGCGGGTTGTTGTTCGCACCAAGCGTCCATTTAATGCTGGCCGGCCACTTATGCCGCGTCGACAAATCGTTATCCCTTCTTTCGGCCCAGAGGGGCGACTGTTTTATCCAGAGCAGTCAGGTGTTCAAGACGGAGACAGTGTTGTCGAGCAGACAGAACTCATTTCCGTTAAGC
>CAZFLB010000216.1:0-8305 GCA_964518945.1 uncultured Acidobacteriota bacterium
TTCCATATTATTTCCTGCATGGAGTTTAGAAGGTGGCCGTGAAGATCAGTTAGCTCGTTTGCGCGACCCAGAACTTCGTTCTCGCATTAAGAAGGCTATCCTAGATAATTTGGAGAAGGATCGTGGAGGTGGAGATCCCAAAAACGTTGTGATCTCTCGTTGTGAATGGAATCCGAGTCTAAATGGCAAAAGTCTTGCTGATGTCCTTCGCGATGAGAACCGACCAGTGACTCTCTTGGAGGCTGCTGAGCTTGCCATTGAACTTCAAGAGCAAGGTGGTTTTGGTGGGATTTTCCATGCTATGGCGGAAGAGGACGTTCAGCGAATTCTCCAACACCCGTACACGATGGTTGCTTCTGACGGTGGAATTGTTGCTCCTGGAGAGGGAGTGCCTCATCCCAGAAACTACGGAACTTTTGCGCGAGTGCTTGGGCACTATGCTCGAGATATGGGAATTGTCTCGATCTCCGAGGCCATAAGAAAAATGACAAGTCTTCCTGCTCAGCGTATCGGATTGTCCGATCGAGGAATTTTAGCAGAGGGAATGAGGGCTGATGTTGTTGTTCTCGATCTGGCTGATGTTCGTGAAACTGCAAAGTTTGGTGATCCTCACCACTATGCTACGGGAACTCGACACGTATTTGTTAACGGAGTTGCAGTTATGCTCGATGGTGAAATGACTGGTGCACGTCCTGGACTAGCTCTTAGGCATTCACCCAATTAAAACTCTGCGTTAGCAGAACTCCTTGGATGTCCTTGAAAAAAAGGACTTATGTTTGTGAAACAACTTTCTAAAATTAATTATTGGTGAGTTCTCCCGATAACTGACGAAAATAGTTCCTGAGCGTTTTCGTGTCGATTGTCGTTCCTAGAGTGGCTATTAGCACTATTCGAGCCTTTAATCCGTCTAAGTCTTCTCCTGATACTACCCCCATTCGTTTCACGTTATCGTTTAGAACAATCCTGCCTCCTCCGGTACGGGTGGTAAACACGACGGTCAAATCTTTTGATAATGCTTCCCGGACTGCGTCCATGACTTTAGGAGGTACATTGCCACGGCCAAAGACTTCGAGCACGATGCCTCGTTGCCCAGAGTTAGTAGCTGCACGAACCTGATCGCCGTTGCTCCCAGTGTAAAGGCGAATTAGAGATATATTAGATTCAATGTTCTGAGTGTTTAGTTGTAAACGTCGTGCAGGCTTGTTCATCAGATAAATATTTTCTTCGTCTACGTAGCCGATTGGTCCGACCCAGGGTGACATAAAGGCATTAACAGCAACGGAATGTGTTTTTCTTACGTCTCTAGCAGAGTGAATCTCATCGTTTAGGGTGACAATAACACCTAGTCCTCTAGCGCCTTTCGAAGCTGCGACTCGTATTGCGTTTAGAAGATTTTTAGGACCATCAGTATCCGTTCGTCTGGGTGGTCGTTGCGCTGCGGCAAAGACCACTGGGCGCTCTGAACTTTTAAGGAGAAGGTCGAGAAAAAACGCTGTTTCTTCTAGAGAATCTGTACCGTGTGTCACAACTATTCCAGCAAGGCTGGGTCTCTCTTTAAAGACTTTGTTTACATGTTTTGCTAGTCCAAATTGAAGTTCCGGTGTCATTCGAGAACTACCTATACTTACATAATCTTCTGAGCTTAATTTGGCGATTGTGTCTATCCCCTTTACTAGGTGACCGAAATCGTTTGCTTTCAACGATCCTGCAGGTCCGCCAGATATTGTGCCTCCAGTTGCAATTAAGTGAACTTCTGGGAGGTTAGCTAAAGAAGCCAGTGACGTACTAGCTAGACATGTGATTAAGGAAAACAAAAGATTTAGTTTGAGCACAAGGTGTGTTTTACCATATATAGAAGCGCTAGTTGTTATTTTTGGCAAGGTCACCCCGATTGAAAACAATCCTTTGTCTTGGGAAAAATTGTATCCATGGCTTTACAGTCCTGGGTAAGGTTCTGGTTCGATATGTATAAAAGCACCTAGATTTCGTGTATCTCGACTAGAAGAGTTGGGAGTAGAACCGAACGTAGTTTTTATTGAAACAAGATAGCAGTAACTGCGATTCCCAAAATCCTCGTATGGGAAAGCAGGGCCAGCTGGAAATTCTAAGATTTCTTTCTTTCCAGAAGAGATGTCAATTTCTTTACATCCGGAGGGGACGCACACTCGGATGCTATTTCGTCTTCCCGCGACATTTGTAACACGCACTGTGAGTTTTTCGAGTTGTATTCTGGTTCTCACGACCATCTCTGTCACTTTTCCGCCACGCACATGGAAACCTAGCCCGCCAGGACTTCTTCTTTCGCGAAACCATGTATTGTTGTCTAGAAAATAGCCTAAGAAACTATCATCAAATCGCTGTCTAAACTTTCTAGGGTCGCTGTTTGTAGGTAAGTGATTTATTGCAGAAAGCTCTGGTGGGAAAAACTGAAAGATGGGAGTGGTAGCGTGTTGTCCCGGTCGCCGGCCAGCGTCAAAGGGTGCGACCAAGATAGGTATTATGAAGACTGATGCGGCAGCCCAGGAAGAAAGAATCGGTAGTATCGGACGTGTCAAGCTGGATACGAGGAAGAAATAGAGTGGAAACTGGTTCATGAAATATCGGTTTCCGAGTGTGCCGCCACCTCCAAAGTAATTAGTAGGGCTCCATACGACTAGTAGAAGTCCTCCGAAAGTAGCTGTGCCTAATATGAGCCAATGAAATTGTTTCCGTTCACCGGAAAAGATAAATAAAATCATCATGACCACTGCGGGAAAGAAGTACAGTGCTATTCCAGAAAAACGCCCTACGAAAAAAAAGTATAAATCGTGGGAGATGATATCCCAAGGTTGATGCGTATATATGATATCTGTTCGCATTGAGAGCCCAGTATTCTCAAAATCCAGGTCTTCTCGTTGGTGTGGGTAGGTGCCGCTGAACGTCTTTCGCTCCCCTCCTTGGTAGTTCATCTCTCCTGTTATTACTAGGTTGGTAAAGAATAGACTAAACACGATAAGTGAAAAAACAAAACCTACTTTTAAGGCGCGAACCCACTGGTGACGTAATGTTAGGAGTATGAGGACCGGCAGGATTAAAAAAATATTATTAGGTTTGGAGTAGGTTGCCATACCCCAAATGATCACTGCAATAAAGTCAGATTGGATGCCTCTTAGGAAATAGGAAGGCTTTGTTACACGTTCTTTGTAGAGCCAGAAAAAACCTCCTAAGAAAACGAGACATAGATTGAAAAGTTCTGGTGTTAGCCAGACGAAATAGGCAGGAACAACAGAAGTGAAGAAAAAAGTAACCGTGAATATAAGGGACGTGCGAGGTCGATTAGACGCAGTAGTAAAGTAATATCCTGCAAACAAAACTAAACTGGATAAAAAAGCGTGTAACACCAGCATGCCGTTGGTTCCGAACAGGTATACAAAAGGAGCAGCCGCGAGTGAATATAAAAATGATTTTGCAAAGAAAAGGTCTTCTGTTAGGGGGCCTTTACTAACTAGAAATGGCAGCTGTCTTTCGAGTGTAAGATCCAATCTCCGACCCTTTTTAATGAAAATTCCAGATGGTCCGTTGTCGAACTCAAGGAATACTCGCTCAACATCTTCTTTGGAGAACTTTAAGTCATGGTCGTAAGCGAGGCTATGTGCCATTGTGTAATAGGTCGCTCCGTCGCTCCAGAATGTTCTTGAAGCTTTTGGATAATCAACTGTTAATGCATAGCCAAAGAGTACTACCGAAATAATTCCAAGTATGGCGATAGAACTCTTATGCTCTTTCATACTAATTGCATAATAGAAAAACTAGCATGGTTCAAACAAGACAAGTGCAAACCATTTTTTTGTATCAGTTATAAATTGGGAAACATGGAAATCTGTCGATGTTGCCAGGTTAAGGATCTGTTCACGAGTATATTTATAGCAATTTTCTGTCTTTATCGTTTCGGAATGCTGGAAGTGGAAGGATTTCTTGCAAGCGGCAATGTGCACTTCCTGGGGTTCTTTTGAACACAGGTGCATTTCTACTCTTTGTTTTATTGTGTCGTAAAAAGCGTGATGCTTGAATGATTGAAGGTTAAACTCACCACCGAGTTCTCTGTTTATACGAGCTAGTATATTTAAATTGAATCTTTCCGTAATGCCTGCTGAGTCGTTGTAAGCTGCGTTGAGCATTGCTGGGTCCTTTTGGAGGTCGAAGCCGATTAAAAGAGAATCCTTTTCAGCCATGTAGACACGAAGCTCTTTCATGAAATTTTGAGTTAGTTCTTGATTCATGTTTCCGATACTTGATCCGAGAAACATAATTAGCATCTTATCGGTTGGTGAAATATTTCCATTACTCTTTGCGTCTTGGAGGCCCGTTTCGTATTGGGATATTACAGGGGTCACCTTTAATTTCTTGTAACGTTTTAGAAGGCGGTCAGCTGTGGTTAATAAAATATCCTTAGATATATCAATAGGAATGTAGTGTAAGTTGTTGCCAAACTGGAGGAACTTTTTGATAAGCGTGTTTGTCTTTGTGGAGTTTCCACTGCCAAACTCAACTAACTGAAGGGTGTTGTTTAGAGAACGCATAAGTTTTGGTAATGCTTGTGATAAGAGGTCCGTTTCGACCCTGGTGAGATAATATTCTGGTTGGTGTGTGATCTCTTCAAACAGTCGAGCGCCGATAGGGTCATAAAAGTATTTTGAAGGAATTTCCTTTCGTTGCTTCTCGAGACCTAAACGCAGTTCTCTGGCAAATGTTTTGCGTTCGTAATCTAAATTTATTGACGACATCACTATATTGTAGAGGAGGATGGTTTCATATGGAGAATTCAACCTACTCTTGATTCCTTCAATATCCCTTGTTAAACTTCTTCTCTGCCATGTCAGTGGCTCACACCTTGGAAGAAGCTCGTTCGTACTGGAACGAGTACGTGAATGATATTGAGATCACCCAGCACCCTAGAGGTTCACCGGAATTCTTTGAAGCCTTAGAAAAATATCGATATGACAAAATAGACTATTTATATGATTATGTTGGTTTCGACCAGTATAAAGGAAAGAAGGTCTTAGAAATTGGATGTGGCGTTGGCCACGACTTGATGCAGTTTGCGCGAGCTGGGGCATATGTGTCCGCAAGGGATTTGACTGAGAACGCAGTTGAGCTTGCAATAAAAAACCTTAAACGTGAGGGTTATGCTGGTGACATCAAGCAAGGTAACGCAGAGGCACTGGATTTCGATGATAATACGTTTGATGTGGTCTATTCCCATGGTGTTTTGCATCATACTGTTGATACGGAGCAGTCTATTTCGGAAGTTCGGCGCGTCCTTAAACCTGATGGTGAGGCTGTAATTATGCTTTACAATCGGCACTCGTGGTTAGCGCTGGTTGCCTGGTTGTCAGGAACGAATATCGAACATGCCCAAAAAGATGCGCCTATAATTAGAAAATATACTACCAAAGAATGTCGTGACCTCTTTCGAGAATTCGGTAACCTGCAAATACATGTTGACCGTTTTCCTAAGCGAACTCTAAAATTTAAGAACCTTTTTGGTAAGCTCAATAATTATTTGCTTGTTCCGTTCTTTGAGATTCTTCCGGATGTAATGCGCCGACCCTTCGGTTGGCACATTATGATCCGAGCTAATAAGTAGGGTAAGACGCAAGACTTCCTCCTTCTTTTAGTCCTGTTATTCCTTTTCTCCTTTCCAGGAGTTCCATTTGTGGGTCGCTGGTTTAAAGGAATGGATGCATGGTTTGTAGGCAGTGCTCTTGGATATCTCGGGAGCTCACTAGTAGCAAGCATTCTGTTTCGTGTCCAAATAGGAACCCCACTAACTATTTTGTTGATCTTGATTGCCGTCTCTCTAATGGCTGTTGCTGTTTGGGGTCTTCCAAAGGATTATGCAGACGGAGGTAGGTGGCACTTTGCAACATGCTTCTGGGCAATTGTCATCGTTGTTGTTCCCTTCTCAAAAATTGGGATTCGTTTGGCGGAAGGAGTGGCTTACCGCGCGTATTTTAGTGCAGACTTAATGACGCATCTCTCTGTCGTTGCAGAACTTCAAAAGGGAACTTTTCCTCTTCAAAATCCTTTTTTCTCCGGCGGAAATTTAGGCTATTACTGGTTGTTTTTCTCGTTTCCAGCAATGTTCGGCCAATGGACCTCAAATGAAATAGCACTTCTCGTTACGTACCTCGGAAGCGGTTTACTTTTTTCGGGGCTTCTATATGTTACGTTTCGATCATTTTCTCTTGTGCCGGCAAGGGCGTTTCTTGCATCTTTCGTTCTTCTTGGTGCTGTAGGCTTTGATGGTTTAGTTGCATTGTTACGGAATGAGCCGTGGACAAACGTGAACGTCGATGCAATTTCTCGATGGGTGTTCGAACTAATCTCGATTGATGGACTCCATCGTTCGTTACTTTATACTCCGCAACATTTATTTAGCTATAGCTTGTTACTTGTTTTGATCTTGGTTCTTATTCGAGGTGGACCGAGGAATTTACAAGAAGCAATTTTGGCTGGGATTCTTCTAGGGGGAATGGCTGGAACGAGTATCGTAACAGCGATGATTGTTGGTCCTTGGTTTGTTGTCGTCTCATGGCGTCATCGGCGTGGAGTCTCTTGTTTTCCTAGTGTGTTAGTTGCCACTGCGACCTCTCTAGTCTTGTTGTTTTGGTATTTCCATCTTGGTTTTTTTGGGGGTGCTTCAGAGGCACTGACTTTCAGGGTACCTTTGGTATTGGAGTTTCTGTCAGTGGTTTTGCTTGATGTTGGAGCGTTATTTCTAATTTTACTTACACGACGTATGCCCCAAATTGAATTTGACTGGGATCTTTTGATATTGGCCACGTTATCAATTTCAACAGTGCTTTTTGTCGATGTTCGAGGTTATGAGGGTGTATGGATGGCTTGGCGTGCAGGGAGTATATTGCTCATAGCACTAGGGCTTTATGCGTTGCGAAATCTTCGGTGGGTACATGCTTTCTTTGTTGTGCCAGCACTTTTTACTTTGTTACTAGACACATACAACGCAGCAGATGTTACCAACCGAACGCAATCACCAGGAGGGTTTCCATGGACGACAATTGTATCTCCTGATGAGTTTGAAACACTCGCATGGATCAGAAGGGCGGTCGATCCAGAAGCTGTTGTGCAATGGGATGTTAAAGCCCGTCAGCCTGGGGAATGGGCTTTGATTCCCGCACTTGGTGAGCGTCGGATGGCAGTCGGTTTTCCGATATTTCTTCTTGAGTTGAAAAAATACCGTGTACGGGAGCGACGTTCATTGAGACCAATCTTTGTTTCCGGTGATCCGGTTCAGGCACATCTATTGGCACGGCAACTGGGAATTGATTACATAATTATTGGGCCACAGGAACTCCATGTGCGTGGAGAAAGAGTCCGCCCACTTTTCGAAGCAAAGGACAGGTTTAGACGAGTTTTTGAGCGCGGTGAGGTGACAGTTTTGGAAGTGATTGCTCCTTAAACGTATACTGGGTAGTTGATTTATGACTGAACATCCAGATTTTCTTGTTGTTGGTGCTGGGGTTGCTGGATTGACATTTGCACACTCAGTACTGGCGGAAGGCCAAAGTGCGGTTGTTATTGAGCGAAATGCTTATGTTGGTGGGTTAGCACGTTCGTTCCGTTACAACGACTTTTTCTTTGATGTTGGACCGAAGCGTTTTCACACAGAAGACAAGGAAGTCCTAGAGTTTCTTCTCAAGGTTCTGGGAAGCGATCACATCGTTGTGGATCGTTCCAGCGCTGTTCATCTATTTGGGAGATATTTCCCGTGGCCATTGGACCACCGAGCACTATTTAGACTTCCAATAAGGGTAATGCTTTCTTCTACCATTGACCTTTTACGCCGTTCGGTACCAGAGAACGAAGATTCATTCAGCGAGTACACTCGATCTCGTTATGGGAATACTCTTTATAGATTATTTTTTAAGCCATATACCGAAAAATTTTTGCAGATTCCTTGTGAGAGTGTCCATGTTGATTGGGCAAAAACTGGTATTAACCGAGCAGTGATTGATAAGCGAGTAAAAAGCGAAACGTTGTTTGACTTGGTGCGTTCGGTGCTTTTGCCTAAGCCAGTAAAGACGGAGTTCCTGTACCCGAGCTACGGTGGATTTGGAACTTTTTGCGATAAGCTCGCAGAACAAGTCCAAGAACGCGGAGGGCAGATCCTACTTAGTAATACATTGCGCTCGATAAGAACGGAAGACAGCCGTGCTGTTGAAGTCGAACTCGCCGATGGTAGAAAGCTTAAGCCAAGGTATATTGTTTGGAGCGGTAATCTAAAATCCCTTGCAGGGTTATT
>CAZFLB010000217.1:0-2861 GCA_964518945.1 uncultured Acidobacteriota bacterium
CAGCCTGTGATGCAGCGACATCAAACTTAATTCGATCGTGATGATAAGTATCAATAATGACTGATCCAGTTGCTTGACCAGGTGCATTAACTAACGACACACCTTCAATTTCTGAAGCCAACAAATACACTTTTTCGCGTAAATCTACATTTGATGCGGTAGTCATTCCCTCAAATAATGAATCTATATCTGAAAATTTTACCGCATCAAATGCAATCCATGCTTCAGGAAAAACGTCTTCATTTCGATAGAGATAGACATCTTGCCAAAACGGTGGTTTGGTTTTCTGTGGTAACCCAACTAATCGACGAGCCACTGTGGTCCACCATGGTACTGAAGAATTATTAGTAGTACCAACATCAATAGATGTAAGCTTATAGCTGTCTGGATTCTTTATCATCCTACCTGAAGATACATACTTTGTTCCCATCAAATTCAACAAAGGTCTATACAGAATACTGTCTATATTTCCACCATCTTCAACATCATCACTATTCCAATACAAAGTCAACCTTCTAGGATAGTTTAAATAATCATTCCTAAACTCTTCTGAGCGAGTCATGACTGGATCAATCAACGCCATCCAGAATCTAGCATAGCGATCAGGGACTACGCTTGAATAACCATTAATTGTTGGTACTCCATATCTAGGGGGCGCAACAGACTGCACGGCAGTTTGCCAGACTACAGCAGTCTTGGAAAATTCTGGGTTTGATTGTGCAGATATGTATTCATATGCAGGACTACTTACTGCTTGAAATGAAGATATTGCCAATATATTCGCCGACGCAAAACGCAAAGTCTGAAACCAACTATCGAGAATACATACACAAATAAACGGTAGTGCGCGCTTGCTTAATGTTGCTGTATTTGCAAACCATTTTGAAAAATCATTGAGATGCAATTCTAAGCGTTTATTAATAACCAATAATATAACAATGGTCACAAAACTGATATATGATATGGCGTAGAGCAGGTAAAGTTGCCCTGTGCTCCATGATAAATTCCAAGCCAGTGCTGTTCTATATAATTGGACAGATATCATAATGACTATCAATACACAAGTTAATTTGAGTCGTTTTCGCATATAGCGAAACCATGTTGGTTGTTCGATTCCATGAGCCAACTGTGCCAATCCCCATATGGCCACTGGAATAAAAAACACTGACAATGAATTGATAATGTATGATAAATTTTTAAGAGTTCTTACTTGGTCAAACCATGACCAAACGGTAAGCCATGGGTACACCAAGTATTTAATGAGCACCATAGTCAACATAACCCACAATAGTGCCCGAATCTCTCTAGGTTTGTTTGTTAAGGTCACACTCACCAGAAATCCTATGTAAGGAATTAGACCAACTTGTGCATAATATGTCAGGTAAGTTAAAGGACGCAAGAAACTGGTCGCAGCAACGCTGAACTCTTGTACGTACGACTCTCCCCATATATTCCGGGTAGAAGTAGGAAGAACACCCCATAACTCCAATAGCATAGGTGCAAACATAACCAATCCAATGCACCAAATGCCAACTAAACGTGTAAGAGCAGGAACTAAATTTGATCGTTTACCGGAATACAAAGTTAGGACAAACACTAGATGCAATGGGGCCTGCACCAAACCTATCCTAACATGATTGTACAAAACAAAACCTAAAAGTAGACCTGCAAAAAATGTAGGGTATAAAGATCGGGAACCTATAGCTCTTCCAGACACAAAGAAAAACAAAGGGAGCCAAGCAGGTGTGAACACATCTTCATACATTATGTTGACAACAAAAGCAAATACCAGCCCACCTAATGAAGCTCCCACTTCTCCTATTTTGGGCACATCTCTGATAAACAGGTACATACCAAGACACGATATGAAAATAGTGACAATTCTGTGTACTATATAGGACCAATGTATTGGAAAAAATATACCTAAAATACCAAATAATAGATCATTGTCACCATGAGTGAGAAAAGAGAATCCTCCACGAGCAAGTGGGTACCAGAGATGAAATCCATATTCCTTCCATAACAAACTATCCCCATATCTTACTGTAACATATTGTTCCAAGTAATCCCACGCACGTACTAGGGACAGGTCACCCATAGTCAACCGTAATCCATGCATTGCCACTACTACAATCGCAAACAGCAGCAATACACGTATATTTAGAATCCTATTCAGACCTAGTGATTTGTCAGAATACATGTATAACAGTAATTGGAAATTGTTCTATTTCTAAATCAATGATTTTAAAAAAGTGTGTAAATAAAAGGCCCCACACCAGATGCAGAAGCAAACATTAACAACATCCCAAATGAAAGAAGTACCACAACCATAGGAATCATCCACCACAACTTGCGCTGCCAGAGAAAAATCATTATCTCCCCAAAAACCCCCATATTTATAGCCATTTTACGCAAAAATGCTTTCATCAGAATCCTCCAGTATGCAATGATCCAATTATATTATGCAGAGCAGCCTGCATTGTCATAGTCGTCTGCACAAAGTACGCACTATCATCTTCCTTCAATAGATATTCTAATCATCGTATTTTTATTTAGGCTCTTTGCAGTTTTTCCACTTTTTTGTCTGCCATATCCAGCGCCCTTTCCATGCTCTGATCACTATCAATATACATATACTCACCCGTACGCCCTAATACATCTAAGTGGCGATGTTGATCAACATGGTCGAGAAATATGTCAAGATTCTTCCTAAAATCGAGGTACCGAATTGGGTAAGCATGACCAGCACGAACTACAAAAAGTTTGGCGACCTCATTACGAAAAAGAATATTGTCATGCTCTAAATGTGGCAGTGCTAGTTCTAGAAGTTCCTGCTCATTCATATTCCAAATCTCATCACC
>CAZFLB010000218.1:0-8144 GCA_964518945.1 uncultured Acidobacteriota bacterium
GAGCTTGACACTTCTAGAAAAAGGACGTGTAGAGATAGTGACGGGCGTTAAGCTTCCCATGCTAATAAGGCTCACTAATCTACGCGATGGGGAGGCTGGTGAGGATCTGACGGTTCTTGCCTCCCGCGCTGCTAAGGATGGGCGAGAGAGCATTTGTCTCGCTAGTGAATTATTGGCTAATGATGATTAGAGTAGTCAGGAGAGTTTCCCACAGGCCTTCGGTAAGTTAACAAGTTGTCAGTTTGTATTAGAAATGATTAAGGCAGAGGTGAGAATCGTTAATCCACTTGGCATGCATGCTCGCCCAGCTGCTAGATTTGTGCGAGTTGCATCTTGTTACCATTCAGATGTTGTGGTCTCGAAGAGTGGTAAGGATGCGGATGGGCGAAGCATTTTGGGGATTCTGTTTCTTTCGGCTAGAGTTGGGTCACGGATTGTAATTTCGGTTAATGGTGAGGATGAAGTCGATGCGCTTGAAGCCTTGGTGAACCTCGTCAACGACGGATTCGAAGATGACACGATTAAATGAGTGTAGCTAGGAGGGCAGCGAGGCAGAAGGTGTTGAGGGGGATTGGTGTGTCTCCTGGCATTGTTATAGCGCGGGCACTTGTTTACGAACATCAAACTATTCCTGTCTTTCGTGTCCCATTAGCACGTCATGAGATAAAAGGTGAGGTTGATCGAGCAAATCGCGGTAGGAATGAAACAAAACGACAGCTGGCCCTTATTAAAAAGCGTACAGAAAAGACATTAGGTCAAGACCACAGCTATATTTTCGAGGCGCAAATGTTGATGTTAGATGATGATCTGTTTGTTGACCGTATCGAAAATCTGATTCGGCACGAACGGGGCAATGCTGAATGGGCCGTTAAGACTAGTACGGAAGAACTAGCGTCGATGTTTGAGAAGGTAGATCAGGGCTATTTTCGTGAACGGGGCTCTGATGTTAATGACGTAGCAAGCAGATTAATACGAAATATTGCTGGCAACTCGGAAATCACTCTAGGAAAGTTGGAAAAGGACTATATTGTAATGGCTGAGGATGTCCGGCCATCTGATGTTACACAGCTGGATCGTGACCACACAGTAGGACTAGCAATGGAAGCTGGCGGCCAAACCTATCACACAGCCATTATTGCTCGTTCGATGGGTATTCCTTGTGTCGTTGGCGTTCCGCACTTAATGCAAAAGGTGGAGCATGGGACTCCCATTGTTTTAGATGGATCCACTGGGTCAATTATTGTCAGTCCTACTAAAGAAACTCTAAGAGAATATAAAGTCAAACGAAAAAAACAACATTCCAGAAGTCGTCGGTTGGGTCGATTGCAAAATCTTCCTGCCCAGACTACAGACGGTCGCAGAATTGTGATTCAGGCAAACATAGAGTTTCCTGAAGAATGTGAAAATGTAATAAAGAGTGGAGGCGAGGGTATTGGGTGGCGCCGCACGGAGTGGCTCGTGAATTCAAATCGCGGAATGTTCCCGAGTGAAGAAGCACAATATCGAGTTTATCGTCGGGTAGCAAAAAAGATGCGCCCGTCGTCTGTTATCGTTCGAGCTTTCGATCTTTCCGCTGAACATTTCGAAAATGAATCAGTTAGTGAGTTTGAATCTAACCCTGCAATGGGATTGCGAGCCATCCGGCTTCTATTGAAGCATCGAAATGTCTTCAGAGAACAACTCCGTGCATTATTGAGAGCGCGAGTACATGGCAATATTCAGGTTATGTTTCCGATGATTAGCGGTGTAGGTGAATTACGGGAAGCGATGGCAGAGGTCGAGAGGGCAAAACAAGAGCTTGAATCTGAAGGTCGAAAATTCGGAGCGGATCTGCCGTGTGGAATAACGCTAGAGGTTCCTTCAGCGGCTGCGATTGCCGATTTACTAGCGAAGGAAGTCGATTTCTTTAGTCTTGGTACTAATGATCTCATTCAATATTTTTTAGGTGTGGACCGTGGCAACGACCAAGTGTCTTATCTGTATGAACCACTACACCCTGCAATTCTTCGGTCACTTCGGTTTTCGATTGACTCGGCGCACGCTGCTGAAATTCCTGTAGGCATGTGCGGAGAAATGGCCTCCGAGCCTTTATTGGTGGCTCTTCTTGTCGGTTTTGGTATTGATGAGTTATCAATGAGTGCCCATTCGATTCCGGTTGTGAAGAATATTATTAGACACCTCGCTGTCCGCGATGCTAGAGACATAGCAGAACAAGCGCTTGGCCTTTCGACTGTTAAAGAGGTATCTCGTTTCCTTGAGCGAGAACTTCGAAAATTGGTTCCTGATCTAGACTGAGAGCAATTTGTCTATAGGGATGTTATAGTTTGAACATGTTAAAACGATCTGGTTCATCATTGTTCGTAGTGATTGGTGTTTTTCTTGGTGTTTGCTTGGCTCAAGCAGTTGAGTCGGACCGTTCGCTAACGGTAGTGGATGCTGAGTTTGTTTGTATGGTTAATGATGCTGCATACGATCGAGAACAAGTTCGCGTTGATGTAGAGGGGCAAACCTACTACGGTTGTTGCGATATGTGTAAAGCGCGTTTGGCGAAGGATGTTCGCCTTCGTGTTGCTATCGATCCGGTGAGCGGTAAGCAAGTTGATAAAGCAAAGGCCGTTATTGCAAAGGACTCTTATAAACGTGTCTATTATTTTGAATCGGCAGAGAATCTAGCAAAGGCTAACGATAGACTGTCAAAGAACTGATTTAAACTGATTGCTGTAAGGCTCCATTCCTTTACGGTGACTTGCTTGCTAGTGTGTAATTCGAGTCTTCTCTAGTGCTTCAACAATCTATTGCGCCAGTAAATGGTCCCAATGTGTTTTTGCATTGATCAGAATTTGAGGTAGGTCTTGTCTCAATAAGTATCCATCCTGAATGAGTTGAAGAGCCGCCTCCGTGACAAGTCCCAGAAAATGTTCTTTGCTAGGATAGCGTTGCTCAATTGACGGACGGGGATCTCGACTTGCTTCCTGTTCTGCTCTCGTTCTTGGAAACGGAATATACGAACCTTGCATACTTGAAAGTACGTGAGTGGGTCCAGATTTCTTATTGAACAAGTTCCATCCCGTATACGTTGCTAAGGGAACACTATGCTCTGGTAGTGAAATGCCGGAAATTTCGTTTCCGTCACTATTTACTGCTGGTACCATTATGGGATAAGGACGTCCAATTTTTGGTGGTTCTTGAGTGATGACTCCTTTCGTTTTAAAACTTTTACCATAATCGGCGCGGTAGGCTTTGTGGACGCGTGTTGAGTTGTTGACTCCTGGCAATTCTGGAAAGTTGAGGTTGTCAGGGTTTACGAGCGTGCCATCTTCGACCCGGCCATAGCTGCTTTTCGGCGGTGTGTCTTCACTGTTCGTCCAATGGTCCATAGCTACGAGTAGAGCACGCATTGACCATCGAAAATCCATGGGATTGCTAGGTTGTTGACCGATACCCACTTTAGGCGGGAATCGTGTGGGACCGTGTTGGGTTCCAGAAAATTGATAGATACGCACGGTGTCCATTAGCTTGGCGTCCTCTTGACCATCGACGCTAGTGTGGATGAGGGAAGCCGAACGGCCCCAGTACTCATAGGACGAATTTGTATAAAACACTTTTGGAAGTAGTGATGAATCATGATTACTGAGTATTCCATCTCTCATGCCTGTATCAGGGTCTGTCTGAGCTCTGTCGGTGAACGGAAAAATATCAGTTGGATGAAAGAAGTTGATGTATGGGTGCGCATCTCTGGATGCTTGAGCAAAGCGGTGATTGAAGCTCCCGCGCCCGCCACCGGCAACATGAGCAATAACACCGTCGAAAACGGAATTGTTTTGCTCATCCTCATTGAATCCGTAGTACAAAAATGTTCGTAAAAAACGTCCGCTTTGAGAGATACCGAAGGCGATGGCTCGGTCATAAGATGTTTTTTGAATCCCAAGTTCGTCCGCACCAGTGTATTTCAGTCTTGAAATGGTATCTCGAATTGCTGCAGGGCCGAGGCCAACGAGAGGGGGATTCTCTGAAACATACACAACTTCATATATCTTGAAAGGAATGAAGCCGCCCTTGAGAAAAACGTGTCCAGGGTCAGGGACAACTTCGTTATTAACCACTTTGCCAAATCCCCAGTGTTTATTTGGAACAACCTCACGTTCTGATTCGACATCGTCCCGTACCGTCAATATGTTCTCAGGAGCATTTGGGTCAGAAACCGGGTACGGGACATGATTTCGGTCTGCAAGTGAGTGAAACGAAGTGGGTGTGCGAACAACGAAATCGCTACGTACGAGTCCCTTAATAGGTCCATCAGGGTTTTGCGTGGTCGGTGGATACATGCGCATCCGACCTTTGATTTTAGGAGTATCCCACTGCCAGCCGACCCATAAGAGGCTCAATCCTTCTTTCATCAGGAAGCCATCACCGAAGTGCTCTTCGGAATGAGGGTTATAACTGCTACTTGCAAAATTGAAGAAGCTTAATAATCCCTTACCACCTCGGTTGCCAACCTCGAACAAGAGTCCGCCGTTGCCCCGTTCAGGATTCTTTGGCTTAATGAAATAGAACTCGGAAGAAAACTCTATTGCTCCATTCTTATTTAATGAAACGTGATCGACATCAGTAATAATGCGATTTGAAGGATTTTTGGGATCCATTGAGAAGTGGATAAGCCCGACAATTTTTTCGTAGCTGCCAGCTAAGCCAAATGATTTTCCGTTCAGAATATCTTCTCTGTGGGTGATTTCAAATCGGAGTACTTTGGCGAAAGATAAGTCTTGTATTATCAAAGAAAACACTAAGGCAGCTAGAAATCGTCTCATATTGACCTCCGGTATTTCGAAAAATTGTTTTTCAAATCAATGTTCCTACTCTGTTGCATAGATTTCAAGAGAGAAGTCGGATTGTCTCGGAAATGGGTAATTTCGAAACACATAATTAGTGGAAATCATGACTTTCAATTGTTGCTGGATGTGTGGTGAATTGGGGTCGCCATAATTCTGAAACGATTAGATGCACTATGCTCTTTTCTTTTTGTACGGTACCCGTTACACCTAGGAAGGATGTTGTTTTAAGTAAAGTCTCATATTTTTCAAATTTGTTTGGCCAAATGACTAGGTTTGCAAAGCCTGTTTCATCCTCTAGAGTAATAAAAGTGACTCCAGATGCATTGCCAGGTCTTTGTCGGCAAATTACTATTCCGGCATAGCGCACATTTCTACCGTTTGGTATGTTCGCAAGAGTGACAGCTGAAAAAAGTTTTTGCTTTATCAATGCCTTTCGTAGTGGTGCCAGAGGGTGGCCTAATGTGCTGTGAGAAGAAGTGTTGTGATCCCAAGTAATGGTTTCGAAGGCATTAAGTTTTTTAAATGACATATCGGGCTCTGAAATAGGTAGCTGGTCTTCGAACTGTTTTTCTCTAACACCGAGTGTTTCCCAGAGTGCTGAACGTCGTGTCATTTTAAAATACTGAAAGGCGCCTGTCTTAGCCAAGTTGTTTAGTGTTTTTTTATTGAGTCTTGTGCGGTTGTGGAAATCGATTATCGATTTGAAAGGGTGGTTCTTACGCGCAATGTGAATAAGCTTCCAATGTTTCTTGCTAAGCCCTTTTACGTACCGCAGTCCCATGCGTATTGATTGAGCTGTCATTGTACAGTCCCAATCGCTAACGCGAATATCAACTGGGAAAAAAATAACTCCACGTCGTTTACCGTAGTTGATAATTGTTGCAGGTGAATAAAAACCCATCGGCTGAGCATTTAGAAGGGCACATGTAAACTCTGCCGGATAGTGGCAAAGCAAAAAAGCGGCCGCATAGCTAATAAGGGCGAAACTCGCGGCATGGCTTTCTGGAAAACCATATTCACCGAAACCAGCAATCTGTTCGAAGACACGTTCGCCAAAAGAGGGGTCTACGCCTTTTTTAGCCATGCGTGTGATGAGTTTTTTTCGATGACGTTCTATATTCCCATTTTGTCGCCACGTGGCCATATCGCGGCGTAGCTGGTCTGCTTCTCCAGGTGTATAGTCTGCAGCGACGACAGCAAGTCGCATCACTTGTTCTTGAAATAGTGGGATACCCAAAGTTTTTCTGAGAACGGGTTCTAAGAGCTTATGGGGGTAAGTAACCGGTTCTTTTCCGTTTCTCCGTCTTAGGTAAGGGTGTACCATGTCGCCGGCGATTGGACCAGGGCGAACGATGCTAATAGAGACTACTAGGTCGAAATAATTATTGGGTTTAAGTCGCGGCAACATCGCCATTTGGGCACGGCTTTCAATTTGAAAGACACCCAATGTTTCTGAACGGCTAATCATATTGAAAGTCTTTTGATCTTTCGGTGGAATTGTCGCGATCGATAATTCGATGTCGCGATGTTCTTTTAAAAGTTTAAAGCAGAGATCTAATTGTGTTAGTGCTCCTAAGCCAAGCAGGTCTATTTTAAAAAGTCGCAGAGCCGCAATATCCTCTTTGTCCCATTGGATTACAGTACGACGTTCCTTTTTAGCGTTTTCGATAGGTACAAGTTGGTGAATAGGTTCATGACCTAACAAAAAACCGCCCGGGTGGATAGATAGATGGCGCGGAAATCCACTGATGGTTCTCACGAGTTGTAGCCAATGTTTGTGAGATGGAGTTAGGGGATTTAGGCCAATAGTTTTAAGATCGTCTGTAGTGGGGAGGTGTGAGTTTGATGATAATTTTGCTAGGTTTCCAATGCTTATCTCTGAAATTCCAAGAGCTTTCCCTACATCGCGCACTGCGGAACGCGGCCGATAGCGAACGATATTTGCGATCATAGCGGCGTGGCTTCGACCATATTGGTTATATACGAATTGGATTACCTCTTCACGTCGCTGGTGTGCAATATCTAGATCGATGTCAGGGGGTTCAGCTCTTTCTTTCGAGATAAACCTTTCAAAGAGAAGTCCCATTCGTACTGGGTCGATTGCGGTGATGCCAAGGCAGTAGCACACTGCTGAATTAGCTGCAGATCCTCTTCCTTGGCAAAGAATGTCGTTGCGTCGACAGTACTGAACAATTGCATACATGGTGAGGAAGTATCCACCGTACCCACAATCATTGATTAGTTTCAGTTCTTTTTTGAGTTGCAGCTTGGTTTTTTTAGGAACATTGCCGCCGTAGCGTGAATTTGCTCCTTCGAGAGTAAGTTGTGAAAGGTGATCCGACAAAGTGATGTTATTGGGAAGGTTCTCGGCCGGGTACTGATACTGAATCTCTTCCAGAGAGAAATTACACTGTTCAGCGATGGAGATGGTTCGGTTTACTGACAATAAATCATCAGAATAGAGTTTTTTAAAAGAAGTTGGTGAACGAAGGGCGAATTCTGCATTTGGTTTAAGAATACTGCCAGCTGTTGGCAGAGAGACTCCGTGTCGAAGTGCAGTAAGAACATCTTGCATTGCCCGTCGCTGTCCTTGGTGGTAGAGAACTTCCATTCCAGCGACAACGGGGATGTTGTACTTTGCTGCTTTTTCGCGAAGTTTTTTTTCCAGGGGAACTTCTGAATAATATCGATGACGTGTAGCAAATCCGTAAAGCCGGTTATCGAATGCTTCTAACAGTAATTCTACGGGTCCTTGGTTAAGCCACAATGCAAATAGCCCTTTTTGATGCTCTGCGACTTCTGTCCAAGACACTTTCGAGGTTCCTTTTTCATGGCGAAGTCGACCTTTGGAAATCAGATGGCAGAGATTACGATATCCCACCCTGTTGTGGACCAAAAGGAGAATTGAAGAACCGTCTTTAATGGAAACCTGGGCACCAATAATAAGGTGAAATCCAAGCTCTTTTGCCTTTAAGTGAGCACGGACAACTCCGTAAACTCCATCTCGGTCAGTTAGAGCAAGGGAATGTAAACCCAGGCGATGTGCTTCTTCAACCAGTTCTTCGGGGTGACTGGCGCCTTCTAAAAAAGATCTGTTTGATTTACACCATAGTGAGCTGTAGTTAAAGGAGTGCATATGTGTTGGACTATTCGAGTTGTCCTTCTAAAAACCATTTTTGGTGTAGGCAGTCGTAGAAAACCCACAAAATTTCACCGTTTTTAAGTTCTAGAAAGTAGTAGCGACGTTCAACTAATTGTTGCCACCACCCATCGGAAACAACGTAAGGCCCTATAGAGCGCTGGATGAGGTTG
>CAZFLB010000219.1:0-2989 GCA_964518945.1 uncultured Acidobacteriota bacterium
TTTAATTTCTTTATTTTTCAAAGCATATTGTATTGTCGCTTGAATATAGCCACGCTTTGAACCGCAGTCATAACGAATACCCTCAAACTGATGGGCATAAATTGGCTCCTTTTTTAATAATGTACTTATAGCATCAGTCAATTGAACCTCATTTCCAGACCCACGAGGAGTTTCTTCAAGACAATAGAAAATTTCAGGAGTCAAAACATATCTACCTACAACAGCTAATGTAGAAGGAGAATCTTCAGGATCCGGCTTTTCCACGATATTCTTAATTTTGAATAAGGAATCATCATCCGTATTCGACACCTCGACTATTCCATATTTTGATGTATCTTCTTTCGGAACGTTTTCAACAGCAATAATACTTTCTCTCTCTTGCTCGTAGATATCGATTAATTGTTTTGTCACACCTCTGTTTTCATCATCAATTAAATCATCTGGCAATATTAAGGCAAACGGTTGATCTCCAATAATAGGTTTTGCCTGCAGGACGGCATGACCTAAGCCTAAAGGTTCAGATTGTCTAATATAGATACACGTTACGCCTTCTGGGATAATATTCTTTACTATCTCTAATTCCTTAGTTTTCCCTTTTTTTTCAAGCTCAGTTTCTAACTCATATGCTTTATCAAAATGGTCTGTAATAGATCGCTTTGTTCGGCCAGTGATAAATATCAATTCTGTTATGCCTGCTGCCACAGCTTCTTCAGCGGCATACTGAATCAATGGTTTATCCACAATAGGTAGCATTTCTTTTGGGTTTGCTTTTGTTGCAGGTAAAAATCTAGTGCCCATTCCTGCAACAGGAAAAACTGCTTTTGTCACTTGTTTCATTGTGTGTTTTTCTTATTAAATGAAATAATATTTTCGTTTTCTATATTTTCTGGAACTAATTCTCTGAGTTGTAGTTTTATTTTTTCATTATCAAATATGTTAACGGTTTCAATAATAGCATCAATTTTTTTAATGAAATTTTTAGTCAAGTCTTGCTGTTTTGCTAGCAGTATTTTTTCATGTGAAGTTTTCTCAGGCATTTCATAATCATAGAAGAGTTCTTCATGCATTTTTTCTCCTGGGCGTAATCCTGTATATTCAATATGAATATCTTTACCTGGAACCAAACCAGAAAGCCTTATCATTTGCTCAGCTAGATAGTTGATTTTTACTGATTTACCCATATCTAGGACAAAAATCTCGCCGCCCTTCCCTATGCTGCCAGCTTGTAAAATTAATTGGCAAGCCTCTCTTATGGTCATGAAGTAACGCGTCATTTCTGGGTGCGTCACAGTAACAGGTCCCCCTTTATTTATTTGCTCTCTAAATAAGGGAACGACACTCCCATCAGATCCTAGTACATTCCCAAATCTGACTGTGAAATAATTTGTCTTACTTGTTTCATTAAGATTCTCAATATAGTTTTCAGCAATTCTTTTTGTGATACCTAATATATTAGTAGGATTAACCGCCTTATCAGTCGAGATTAAAATAAATTTATTACAGGCAAATTTATCGGCTATATCAGCTATATTTTTAGTTCCTACTATATTATTGCAAACAGCTTCCCTGACTTCTCTTTCTAAAATAGGCACATGTTTATAGGCTGCGGCATGGAAAATTACATCTGGTTTATATTTGCTAATAACATGCTCTACTTTGTCCTTGTCACAAAGGTCGCCAAGAATAGCTTTGGCACTAATCGTGTAATTAGATAATGCCTGTTCGACTTTATATAAATTAAACTCACTTCTTTCGAGTATAATTAATTTAGAGGGATTAAAATTGGCTATCTGCAAGCACAGCTCTTTCCCAATAGAACCACCACCACCTGTTACTAGAATAATTTTGTTTAAAATATCATTTTGCACTTCATGCCAATCAAGTTCGACTTTATCTCTGCCAAGCAGGTCTTCAATAGAAAGCTCTCTTATATCTGAAAGAGCATCTGCCGTAGAAACCATATCTTGTAATCCTGGTAGAGTCTTAATTGGTAAATTAGTCTGTTCACAAAATGAAATTATTTTTTGCATTTCACTACTAGTAGCTGAAGGTATTGCAATGATAATTAAATCTACTTCAGATTTTATTGTAATATCGTAAATATCATCTACCTTTCCTAAAACCTTAATGCCGTGTATTTCTGAATTTACCAATTGTTCATTATCATCAAACAATCCGATAGGAATATAATTTCCGCCTCTATTCATTTCTCTGACAAGCATTTCTCCTGCACGACCAGCACCTACAATCAGCACTTTTTGGTTACCTGTTATTCTTTTTAAATTAAATGAATGGTCCTTCCAAACCCGATAACTTAACCTTGGAGCGCCCAAAAAAAACATCAGGAAAAATGGATAAAGTATCAATATAGAACGAGGAATTCCTTCTAACCTAAATACCATGAAACATATTAATGTAATGGCTAAAGCACCAAATATGGAGGCGCGAAATATATTCCATAAATCTGGAATACTGGCAAACCGCCACACACCCCTGTATAAGCGAAACCTAGCAAAAACAACTGACTGTACAATAAGTATTAAGGGTATTGTTAAAAGGCTATTTTCCCAAAATTCAAAGGGGAAGGTAAAATTAAATCTAGACCACCATGCAAATTGCCAAGCAAGAACTGACATAAATAAATCATGGATTATGATTAGATTTTTATTGTTTATTTTAGGTATTGAAACCATCTTTATATTTATAATAATAGCGTGAAATAAGAACCCATACCAATCCGATAATGGTATAGCAGGCTATAAGAAAGTAAACCTCAATCTCCGAATTCAGTTGCGCATAATATGCCATGGGTAATACAAAAAAAGTATTCATAACCAAAAGTCCAAGCGCAATTTTCTTATGACTCATCCCAAGCTGATATAACTTTTGATATGCATGACAATTATGAGCTTGATACCACGTCTCTCCAGAAATCACTCGCTTAAATAAAGTAAGCGTTGCATCACCTATGAATGGAGATAATAATATT
>CAZFLB010000220.1:0-5894 GCA_964518945.1 uncultured Acidobacteriota bacterium
TTCCAATGACCCCAGACCGCTTTGTATTGCATTAGATTGGATGCATATCCGTCCATCATATCAGTTATTTGCAGTAAGACCAACAAACAGTGCATTTCTAGCTCTCACAATGTGGGTTATAGCCTTCTACCTAGTTCCAAGATCTTTAGGCCTTGGGTTTCTAACAGCTGCAATAACTAGTACCTGCGCAACACTGATGATCGTAGGAATGGCGGTTAGTCACAAACTCTGGCCAGTACATGCGGCTACAACACTAGGATTTGGACCACTCGCATTTGCTTTTATACTTGTTTTCTTTTTGTTAATAAAACAACGAAGTAACAAACCAGTTTTTACTAGTCCGGAATATCGATGGATTCCTTTAATCATCTTGGCTGGTTTTTCAATTCGGTTATTTGCCCTATTTCACCCGGATTTTTACTACCCAGACATTCGAACACACTCCAAGTTTGTATATTTACTTTGGAACGATGGCCTCTTAGAATACTTCTCAAACTATATAGAGAAGCAACACAGTCACCTACTAGGCCTACAGCTGATCGGAGAAAAATGGGTTGCTTTTCCTTATCCTCCCCTACTCTACCTAGTAATTTACCCGTTGAGCCTCATCAGTATGCCCGTTGAGAACTGGATGAAAATAGTTCCTACTGCCATAGTCTCCTTAGAAGGCCTATTGCTTTTTATTACCGCACGAAAACTAAACATTAATCCGCGGGTCACTGTAATTGCAGTTATCCTGCATTCAACGGCACGGGTATTAGCATTTCGCCTTTCGGTAGCTTCATACGCAGCTATATTGGGGCACTTCTGTGACTTTATAACAATCTCATATCTTTTGTACTTTTTTGACCGATTACACCGTTTCTCATACTTGCTAGGACTCTCTTGTCTGGTTGCTATTGCACTACTGTCATACGCTGGAAGTGCTTTAGTATTAGGCTTCTTTATACCAGTTTTTTGTATTGTTTTCGGCTTGCAAAATTATCACCAAGAGAAAACGATACGACGTCTGGCTTGTGTCGCTGGGTCATCTCTGTTCGGGGCCCTTGCCGCACTATTTATATTCTACTGGCAGTATATTCCTGAAATTATTACTAGCGCACAAAGCACATCAACTCTCAACCAGCTTATCGAAATCAGTTTCACACCGCTAAATGCTTTGACGATGGGAATGAACCGTTTATATCAATTCTATGGTGTATTCGGCTTTATTGCCCTATCGAGTCTTTATTTTTTACGCAGGCAACACGATAACCCCTTTGCATTCTCCTTATGTACATCGAGTGTTATAACTTATCTCGCTATGAACTTTTTACGTGCTGGCTTAGGCAGCACTCACATCTTTCAATTCTCAAAAGATGACCTTGTCCTTTTGCCGGTCATTGTACTCTCGTTAGCAACTTTGGCTAACAGATGGCAAAATTGGAAAATCTCACAATTTTGTACCATCGTCCTTATTACAACCTGGGTCGTTTGGGGGAATATGTCTCTGGCTCGTGACATTCAGAAGCGATTTATTCGCCCAGATTACAACCCATTTCACACAATTGTTGACTCGAGATCGAATGATATTTACTCCTCTAAATTCAGCCCGGGACCTAACGAACCCAAAACCTAGGAATATCGAACGACGGTATTAAATTTTTCATTGTTACATTCCGATCAATCTCTAAGCACAGAATTTCATATTTTCCCTGAATGATTAAAAGCGGATAAGTTTTGGCGCCATTTGTGAGATCACCCATATCTATTTATCATGTGGTAGTGTTTTTTCCACTTTTATGGTTACTACAAGTACCCACAAACAGTAGTACAGAATCTGCTGAAACACTTATCCGTCGCGTAATGGAGGAACAAGCTAACCAGCAAGAAGTTCAACGACATTTTGAATTCATCGAAACGACCGTAACAAAAAATCTAAGAAAAGACGGAACAACCATTAGGGCACGAAGTGAAAGTTATTCTGTAACACCATATCCTTCTGAAGATTATTATCGTCTGATTAGCAAAAATGGCCGTGCTTTAACTCAACGTAACGAATCTAAAGAGAAGCAGAAACTTCACCAGTACCAAATGGAACAGTCCGAATTGTCTGTCTCGGAAAAATCAGAAGCCGCGAGAGAAAAAATCAAAGAGCGAGCTAATAGATATCGGGAGCGTTTGGAACAAGCTCTTGAAGCTTTCGTTTTTGAATCTCTTCCAGACGAATTGATGGATGGACAACAAGTGAAAGTATTCCGGTTTAAACCTAAGGCTCAATACAAAGGTCACTCAATCCCAACAAGAGCATTTGCGCGTTCGGAAGGGACCATTTGGATAGACAAAACACGTAATCAACTCGCAAAACTTGACATCCGAGTTCGAGAAGATCTCAAATTTCTTGGTGGAATCTTTGGGCGAATTTCAAAAGGTTCCTATGCAATCATCACTGGCACTCTCCAAGAAAACATTTGGCTTTTCAAAACAGTAGAAATGTCATTGGATGCAAGGATGTATTTTCTGAAACGTTATAGGCAGCACATCGCAATCAGTTATGAAAACTACAAAAAATTAAAGACAATACCCTCAGATTCAAAAAACAACCTTCATTCTAGATAACACACTGAATGAAACCATGCAATTTGACTTAACTATCACCAAAAATATATATGACATAATCGATTAGGTGACAACAGCGCAATTACAGGTCTATGGCCTCAATCAGATCCCAGAAGTTGAGAAGGGTGATGATTTAGCAACGGTGATCCTGAATGCATGTAACCACCAAGGATTAACAATCGCACACCGTGACATTTTCGTTATAACTCAAAAGATCGTCTCAAAAATCGAGGGCCGTATTTTGCCACTTTCAGACTTGAAACCCTCACCACTTGCACTCCAATTCGCTCACGACAGCCAAAAAGACGCTCGTGTCGTCGAACTCGTCCTCCAGCAAGCAAGTAAGATTGTTAAGATGGAACGTGGAGTGCTTGTGACCGAAACGGAACATGGCTACGTCTGTGCTAATAGTGGGGTAGATGTCTCAAATATCAGAGAGAACGACAGTGCCTCTATTTTACCCAAAGATGCGGACCGAACAGCACGCCGTGTTCGAAAAATGATTTGGGAAAAGACACATCGAGATGTTGCAGTCCTAATCTCGGATACCTTCGGTAGACCGTGGCGACAAGGGGCCGTAAATGTAACTATCGGACTCGATGGCATGTTCGGCCTAACTGACTATCGAGGACAAAAAGACGACAATGGACAAACGCTAACTTCAACAATCATCTCAGTAGCAGACGAACTCGCCAGTGCAGCTGAACTCGTTATGGGGAAAGTCAATCGCATTCCTATAGCCCTGATACGCGGCTACGAATACAACCCAGTCGATAGCGACAGTAAAGATCTTATACGAGAATCTAAAAACGACCTATTTCGCTAAGTAACATAAACAATCATGACTATAGCCATCGTCGGAGGCACTGGCAAACTAGGCCAAAGTTTGGCCCTCAAGTTAGCGCGCAGTGGAAAACGGATCGTCATTGGATCACGTAGCAAACAGAAAGGAGAAAAACTTGCGAGATCCTTAAGGCGAGAGATCGATAGAAAATTGATATTCGGAAAAAGTAACGCTGAAGCTGTCAAAGAAAGTTCTATAGTCATATCAACACTTCCAGCTATTTCTCATATCGACATTCTGAGTAAACTTAAGCCATGGCTCGCTGATAAAATTCTCGTGACTACCACTGTTAGCTGGCCACCAAGTTCCACGAGTATAGCTTCGGCCGCTGAGCAATTGCAGCAAAAGCTGGGCAACAAAATTGATGTAGTGGCTGCTTTTCAGACGGTATCAGCATTAACTCTTCGGCACACTAACAAATCCACTGAAGATGTTTTAGTCTTTGGCAATACAACAGAGTCAGTTCAACAAGTTTGTGATTTAGTTGAGAAAACCGGTTTGAGAAGCATCATCGGAGGAGAATTAGTTCGTACACGTGCCGCTGAGCAAATCACAGGCCTATTGATAAACATCAACTCCCTATACGGTGTGAAGTCCACTGGCCTTCGCATTACAGGACTAGAAGGTTGTGAAACCAAGCACAGAACACGCAAAAACAATACCGATTAGTTGGCGAACGCTCTGGCAATGGCTGCCTATCATTTTCACTGCAACACTACTGTTGCTTATTTTTAAAGCTGTACCCGTCAAAGATTTTTTTGAAGCCTTAGAGGGAGCCAATTACATAGTTTTTCTATCAGCTTTATTACCTTTCTCCATTGCGTACTACACATTAGACACAGCCGTACTTCACTACACCATCACCTCGTTTCATGGAAGACTCTCCCTTTCCACTGTATTAGCGATACGAGCACTCGATTACTTAATTTCGATTCTCAATCATCGCGTCTCCCAAGGCGCCATGATCGTCTATTTGACTCAGCATTTATCAGCAAAATTGCTTAACATCACAAGCACAGTACTGTTTCTAGATTGTCTCCAAAAAACCCATTTAATTGTATGGGCCGGCATCGGGATGTTTTTCGTAAATGAAAAACTGCCACTCTCTTTAGTTTGGGCTCCAATCATTGTAGCAACCCTCTGGTTTCTTTTACTTTATAGCATTCATGGCGGATACTCGTTCCGAGGCAGAGTAATCCAACCACCTAACTGGCAATTACTGCAGACATTTCATGTTGCACGATATCAGCACTATATTTTCATTTTCCTTTTTAAAGCACCTTTACTCTTGCTGGCCGTAGTAGCTCATTGGTATGCGATTCGTAGTTTTGGTTTCATAATTCCATTCGACCGATTACTTGCAACTCTTCCGGTCATTTTTCTCGTTGGCGCACTGCCAATCAACGTTGCAAGGATTGGAACTACACCTCTAGCATGGATATTTTTTCATGGAGATCTCATTCCGGCACCCAAACTTTTAGCCTACAGTCTAGCTGCACACCTTACATTTATGATATCAAATGCCATCATAGGTCTCGGATTTCTACCACGTGCCTATCGAGAATTATTCCAAAAAAACATCGCTGCCAAAACGTGGCGATTCATGCAAAGTAAAAGATACAGAAAAAAGGCTGCGACAAACATGCCCTCACACAATGAACTCTCGAAGGACAAGGTATCAGAACATTCAACTTAAGTAGACACAACTAAATGCATTAATCCATTAATGAACCTTCCCTTCCATTCGGCCTTTAGTCCATCCGACATTAGAATAAGCTTCCTGATAGATTCGCCAATTCTCCTGCAATGCAGCACCTAATGCGGGAACCAACCCTGAGGGAATCACCACTTTGACCTTCACTGGTGCACTGATTTTCTGTGTGGCACCTTCTGGAAGATCCGACACATCCTGATCTGAAAGCGGGCTCATCCGGCAAAATGTAAGGGTAAAATCAAAGGGCGTGTGGCTTACTGCACAGAAATTTGCATACACTTGCTCACTATCATCTTTAGCAGCCCCATCAGTACCTTCCGGCTCATACGGAACGACGGTGAAATTAATGGATTTTTTCCCGGTCATATTTTCTCCCATCACGTTTAAAGACAACCAAAATAATATTCAACTCATGGCTTAACCGACCCAAATTGACTGCCTTGATTTTGCTAACACATAAAAAAAACTAACATCAACCACAGTAAAACATATCAGACAAAGCTACAAACAAAGCCATCACTAACCATTTCAAGACACATGAACGAGTAATTGACGAGTTCTGCCGCGTCTGCGATGCTCCCATAGAAAAATACCTTGCCAACATCCAAGGGCAAGATACCCAGAGGTAATCGGTATCCCTAAAGTTACCGTGGTAATAGCACTCTTGACGTGAGCAGGCATATCGTCAGGTCCTTCCGAGGTGTCTGTATACAGAGAATCGCTTTCAAGCACCAAACA
>CAZFLB010000221.1:0-4261 GCA_964518945.1 uncultured Acidobacteriota bacterium
GGCTCGAACGCGGACCTGTGGCTAAAGCCTTTTCTTAAACCGTCAACCGAATCCTTACTTTGAGAGGAACGGAATAAGTCATACCCCGCTCCTGACACTCCTCAACATCGTATTTGAGCTTCATGCTCACAGAGTCGCCGCAAGTGTCACATATGTGTCCTCGGTTATCATTATTCTTTCCACAATCTGGACAAGCTATCTCACGCCTACCAGATTGGTTTTGACGCATTATTACCCCACAACCGCTACACTTGTGTCTTAAATGTTTAAGACCCTCAAGTCTTCCACATTTACATTCCCATACCGCAATCTGATATTCGACAAACTGCAACTCACAATTTTCACGGAAATCATGGATCGGGAAGATTGACTTAAATACTGCCTGTAACCCAATATCCTCTCTTTCGGACGGCAGCAAATGCATCTGCAAAAACCGTTCGTAAGATTTACGCTGAATCTCTATTAGGTTAGGAATAGGAATCATGGCTTCAATACGCGAAAAATCGACTCTTTCACGATACGGATTCACAGAAACTTTTTTCACTTAGCACTCCTAGACAACGGCAACACTGAAAAAAAACAAATACAACTTTGGCCGTAAACGTAAGCAAACATCAATAGGTACGAATCACGCTTCTACTGCAACAATTAGCATCGGTATCTAACTACCACTAAAGAGTTATTTGATCTCTGCCTGGGCACCTGCAGCCTCAAACTTCTTTTTAATTTCTTCTGCTTCGTCTTTAGCAACACCCTCTTTTACCGCTTTGGGAGCACTCTCAACGAGATCTTTAGCCTCCTTGAGCCCAAGACTTGTAACCTCCCGTACCGTTTTGATTACATTTATTTTTTTGTCTCCAATAGTAGTCAAGATAACGTCAAATTCCGTTTTTTCCTCAGTAGCCTCGGAACCACCTGCTCCAGGAACAGCACCCATTGCAGCCACTGGCATTGCAGCAGCCGCTTGGACTCCAAGCTCTTCCTCTAGTTTCTTGACCATTTCGGACACTTCCAAAACGGACATCCCTTTGATGTAATCGATAACATCTTTCTCTGTTACTGCCATTAGTTACTCCTTCTATGTTTCCTTGTTTCTATGCATTTTCATTAACAGACACCGATAGCCAAAGGTTACGAACTCTGACCAGATCGCGCCCGCAGTACCATAACTAGATCACGCCCCGGCGCCTGCATAACATTAAACAAATTGCGAATCGGAGCCTGCAAAACCGATAGTAATTGCGATTGTAAAATCTCCTTACTGGGCAGTGACGCAAGAGCTTCGAATTGCTTCTGATCAACTACCTTGTCCTCTACAACGCCAATTTTGAACGCTACAGAAGGTACATCTTTTTGAAAATCGTAAATAGCTTTCGCAAGCGAGACAGGATCAGACTCAGTAAATGCAAGCCCTGTCATCCCTTCCAAATATGGCTCCATTATTGCGAGAGGTGTTTCTGAAAGTGCTCGCTTCAACAGCGTATTCTTCACAACCCGGTAACCAGCACCAGTATCGCGAACTTTTTTTCGAAAGGTCGTCGCCTCCGAAACTTTAAGACCCCTATAATCAAGGGCAAAAACCGCCGATAGCGAACTAAATTGGACTGTTAATTCCTTTACTTGGGCTTGTTTTTCTGAACGTTGCACGGTCCTTCCCCTATTTCACACCAACAGCGACAGGATCAATACGGATTCCTGGACCCATAGTCGATGAAACTACAATACTTTTGACGTACTTACCTTTTGCGGCGGCAGGCTTTGCCTTGACCACATTATCAATCAGAGTACGAAGATTTTCGAGAAGCTTGTCGTTGGGAAATGATGTTTTACCCACTGGTGCATGTACAATGGCCGTCTTATCTACACGAAACTCAACTTTACCAGCTTTGATTTCTTGAGTTGCCTTTCCTACATCAAATGTCACTGTTCCCGTTTTAGGGTTTGGCATAAGTCCTCGCGGTCCCAACACTTTTCCAAGTTTCCCCGCACTTCTCATCATGTCAGGAGTAGCTACAACAGCATCGAAATCCATGAACCCTTTCTGGATTTTCTCCACCATGTCCTCACCACCAACAATATCCGCCCCAGCATCTTCTGCTTCTTTCAGTTTCTCGCCAGTCGCTATCACACACACACGGCGTGACACACCTAGGCCATGAGGTAATACTACAGTCCCTCTAACCATTTGGTCCGCATGTTTTGGATTGACGCCAAGCCGGAGTGCCACTTCCAAAGTTTCATCGAATTTGGAAAATTTGACTGCCTTGACTCGCTCGATCGCATTTTCAAAACTTGTAGAGAACTCGTTCCCTGCTGACTCTTTTGCCTTAATATATTTTTTTCCAGCCATTGATTAATTCTCTCTATCTTTCCACTAGCCGACGACTTCTAGACCCATACTACGGGCCGTGCCCGCAACGATCCTTTTCGCTGCTTCGATATCAGCTGCATTGAGATCCGCTTGTTTGGTTTTCGCAATCTCTTCGAGTTGCTTTTCGGTAACTGTACCAACCTTGTTACGGTTTGGCTCACCCGAACCTTTAGCGATGCCCGCCGCGCGTTTTAGCAAAATTGCTGCTGGAGGAGTCTTTACAATAAAGCTGTAAGAACGATCTTGATAGACTGTAATTACAACCGGAATTATAAGACCTTCCTGCTTAGCAGTCCGTGCATTATAAGCCTTGCAGAAATCCATGATATTAACCTGATGCTGCCCAAGCGCAGGGCCCACCGGGGGCGCAGGGGTTGCCTTTCCAGCCGGAATTTGCAACTTAATCAGACCCACTACTTTTTTAGCCATATCCTAATATCCTGTACTGTTGGATCAAGTTTTCTCAACCTGTAGAAAATCAAGCTCCACAGGAGTGGAGCGCCCAAAAATAGTCACCATAACCTTTAAGGTATTGCGATCAGTATTAACTTCATCCACAACACCAGAAAAATTACTAAAAGGACCGTCAATAATTCGCACCGAATCTCTTGACTCAAACGTATACTTCGGCTTAGGTTTTTCGGCTGCCGCTACTGTCACTTGTTGTATAACTTGCTGAACTTCATCATCCGAAAGTGGTGCCGGCTTATTGCCAGCTCCTACAAAGCCTGTTACTTTCGGTGTGTTCTTAACAACATGCCATGTTTCATTATTCATCTCCATCTGAACAAGGACATACCCAGGGAAAAATCGCTTGGCACTTACGACTTTTCTCCCTCCCTTCATCTCGACAACGTCTTCCGTCGGAATCAACACTTCACCGATTTGCTCACCCAGATCAAATGCCTGCACTCGCTGCCTAAGGCTGTCTGCCACTTTTTCCTCAAATCCAGAATAGGTGTGAACGATATACCATTGCATAGTCATAAAAGTTACACCCTAACCGCCGACCAAACGAGTCAACCCAGCCGCAAGGTGAGACATCGCAACATCCAAACCATACAAGTAGAAGCCGAAAAAAAACACAGTAATAATAACGACAATCGTAGTACCACGGACCTCTTTTCTAGGAGGCCACGTTACTTTTTTAAACTCGCTACGCACCTCGGATAAAAATGTCTTTACCCGATTAAAACCATTTAAAATCTTCAATTTCTTACCTACTTACTTTCAAACAACCAGTAATAATCTGCTTTTGGCAGGCCAGGAGGGACTTGAACCCCCAACCCCCGGTTTTGGAGACCGGTGCTCTGCCAATTGAGCTACTGGCCTATTTCGACTCCTTATGTAGCACGTGTACTCGACAAAATGGACAATATTTTCTGAGCTGCAATCGATCAGTAGTTTTTTTCTTATTTCTCGTTGTTGAATAATTCCTCCGCTTACAGTCAGAGCAGGCCAATGAAACAATATCCCGCGGCATGCTATTTTTTCCTTTCTCTCTAATACAATTTCATCATTTATTCGATTACATCAGTGACCGTACCAGCACCCACGGTACGACCGCCCTCTCGGATAGCAAAGCGTAAGCCTTTTTCAATCGCGATCGGGGTAATCAGTTCGATTGCCAAACTGGTATTATCACCAGGCATTACCATTTCCACACCCTCGTTCAAAGTCGATGATCCAGTCACATCTGTCGTACGAAAATAGAACTGAGGGCGATACCCATTGAAAAACGGTGTGTGGCGCCCGCCCTCTTCTTTTGACAACACATAAACCTCAGCTTTGAATTTAGTGTGTGGTGTGATCGAACCAGTCTTGGCTAGCACCATACCACGCTCGACATCAGTACGCTCTGTACCTCTCAACAACAAACCAACATTGTCT
>CAZFLB010000222.1:0-5552 GCA_964518945.1 uncultured Acidobacteriota bacterium
CACTTAAACATAGGCCAGCCGCATCTATAATCTCCTTCAGCAGCTGTTCTGAACGGACTCCTACAATTGCACCCGTCACTGCAGAATTGTGACTGGTCCAAGCAATCGCGATCACTCCCGCGACCCACCCGTAGCGGCATCCGATGATGCTTAATTTGTCGACATATTTTAGATGTTGTGTGAGCAACGGATCACGAAAATCAAGACTCTTGCTCTTTCTCCAATCACTACTCGTCAAATTCGAGATGCGTTTTCTAGTCATTTTTCCACTTAGAAGTCCTGAAGCCATTGGAGAGTAAACAAAGACAGCGGCGTCATTTAATTTACAAAATGGAAGCAATTCATATTGTATTTCGGGTTTCAAAAGAGAATAGGGAGACTGAACAGACTCGACCTTACCAATCGCTTGAAGACGCTGTAATTGCGGGACATCGAAATTAGATACGCCCACATACCGTATTTTTCCTTCTTCTTTTAGCTTAAGCAATGCGTGCCATGCTTCTTCAATATCGGGTGCAAATGCTCCGGGGGGATAGGCAGGCCAATGAATCTGATAGCAATCGATGGTCTCTACCGAAAGACGCCTTAGACTACCTTCGACCTCTTGAAATATGGAAGCAGAACTTAGTTGGTGACGAATTTTCCCATACTGATTCCATACGATCCCACACTTGGAAAAAATATACGGTCTTTCCGACTTAGACAAACTAGCCAAAGCTCTAGCAACAACAACCTCTGAATGTCCTAAACCGTAAACAGGCGCGGTGTCCAACCAATTAATACCCCGCTCAACAGCACGGTGAATGGCAGCAATGGAATCAGCATCGTTCTGCACCCCCCAACCGTAAGACCAAGCGTCCCCACCCATAGCCCAACAACCGATACCTAGAGGACTGAGTTTCAGTGTGCCTAAAGTCCCAGAGCGCCGACTCTCCACTTTACTATTATAGAATGAGGAACATGTTATCTTCAGACGACCTCAATACTCTCCTTAAAAGTCAAGAGATTCACACCAAAACCTATACTCACCCTCCGGTTTATACTGTGGAAGAAAGCAAACAATTAAGAGGCAATATTCCGGGGGCCCATTGTAAGAACTTATTTCTAAAAGACAGGGCAAATAAATTTTGGCTAATCGTAGCCCTTGAGCATCGCAGAATTGATCTTAAAAAGCTGGGCGTAGCGGTCAATGCTCGTAAGTCTCTATCTTTTGCAACGCCAGAGAGCCTCAAATCAGTACTAGGCGTTCAACCAGGATCTGTAACTCCGTTCGCAATCATTAACGACTGTAAGAATGCCGTCCAAGTGGTTCTTGACGAAGCAATGCTAGGAGTTAGTCTCCTGAACTACCACCCCCTTCGAAACGATCAAACAACGAGCATCAGTCCTCACGATCTCGTAAAATTTCTTGAGAATTCTCACCACAAACCCATACTACTCAAATTCTAAAAGCAAACCAGATTACTCAAAAGCCAACTGCAACAAACATTTCTGCTAGCAAAGGTCTTATGAGCAAATGAGTTTATCTATTCTGCACGATAAAAACTCAACAAAAACAACGCCCTTCTATACAAATTTGACTTAGAACGTCGGTAAATCAAGGAAATTCCCTCACGAGGTACCAATTGTGCAAAACTCTGTTGAAAACTCAACCGTGGGCCTAGAATCGTTACAAGTCTTAGGTATAAATCACTTTTTTAAGATCCAAGATTTAGAGTTCGTCCGCTTCATGTGGAAAACCCTCTGTATATAGCACAAATCATGGTAACGATGACGCCAAAACCCTAGTTTGCCCGGATATTGGAGAAAAAACCGACATTACAGACTTTTGTACTCATTAACCCTTTGCGAGGGGGACCACTAGCCTTCAAAGCAACAAGGGACTAAAACGTTAAACACTCATTCAAACAGATTTCGAAAAATCTCAATACCCCCAATTATCGAACCCAGTAGGCTACCAAGTCCAGGAAGTAGAAACGCTAAGAAGACACGCAAGAGTCTGCTCTGCCACCATGTTTTAAAAACTGCAATATCTTCTCCAACAGTTTGGAACTCTTTCACAATAGGAGGACAAAGCCAGGCCTGAACGAAAGCAGTAACATAAGCCGCGCCGATTACCGGAGTTAGACTTGTAATCGGGGCAGCAACAAAAGCAACCAAAACAGTTATCGGATGAGCCAGCGCAAGAATCGCACCGATTGCACAGGGAATACCGTTTGCAAGTATCCAGAAAACCACATTGTCTTCGGCGGCATCTAGTCCGCGAGTCCAGCCAATGTAAGTAATGGCACTAACAATAACTATGGGAACACCCCAACCAATCCATCTCCACAAATGCGATACGGGCGGAATCTCCTTCAATGCGTCAAGATCACAAATATCACCATCCCTAAGAGCATTCTCAATTCCATTCAAATGCCCCGCACCTACAACCGCTACAACTCGGTCACCTGAAACCTGACGTATCATCTCCGCTAGAAACACATCACGTTCATCAATTAACACCGTTTTAAGAGTTGGCATTGCTTCGCCAAGTTCTTTCATCAACTCAGACAGCACATCTCCTTTAAGCATATTTTTGATATCTGACTCAGTGACCTCGCGATCATCAAAAACACTTGCAAAGATCGCTGAAAGCAAAACAACTTTTTTGAAAACAGGAGTACAACGCCAAGCGCGACTCAATGTAATACGAACATCGCGATCACAAAGTGACACTGGTATGTCATTTTCCTCAGCTACAGCCGTAGCCTCAAGCAATTCCGTACCTGGCATCACACCAATCTTTAAACCAAGTTTTTTTTGATATGCAGCTAATAGTAGGTTCGTCATCAACGTGCTAAGTTGCTTATTTCGAATAACGGACTTTATGTCCAAAGCCTCCCAGCGCTGTTTTTGAGTAAGTGCCTTAAATCGTTGTAAATCCAACTCGACACAAACGCGGTCGGGCATTTCTTGCTCGACAACCTTCCGCACAAGTTCAGCCGATTCCTTAGAAACATGTGCAGTACCAACAAGAATTAATTCCCGTCCGTTTATTACACAAAGTCGAACCTGATCGACAGGATAGTTTCGTTTCTCAAACCAATCTGTTTTAGAAATACACACCTCTCTTACAAAAACGTACGAAGAAATACCGTACTTACCTATTATTCTAACTTCAAATTATTTTCAATAGCTGCTCAATAAAAACAAACTTCTAGGCAACCCGTCTGAGACATACTTCATAATACAAATTAGGACCCTTGTAGAGAATACGTTATTACTCTAAGATTACCTTAAGTAATCAGTCAGTAGCTTTCTAAAATGATACAGATTTTAGACCTATAGAGGAGAATCAATAAGATGAGCACCAATTATCGAACACAGCTGGGCAGCTCTTTTAGAACCATTACCGGGTTCCTATGCCTTTGTTTTTTTTCTCTAACTATCACTTGCTCTTCCGGCGGAGGAAGTGAAGAGGAAACAACCCATGACGAACACGAGATGGAAATGGACATGGAAGTAGACAGTTCCGGAGAACCGCAGGTTTGGTTCATCACTCCAGAAGATGGAGCAACAGTCACTTCCCCAGTCGCATTTGAATTTGGTTCTGAAAACATAACGATAGAGCCAAAAGGTGAGGTCCATGCGGGAGCCGGCCATCACCATATCGGCGTTAACACAGACTGTTTGCCAGCTGGTGAGTTAATTCCAGAAGCAGACCCATGGGTTCATTTCGGTGATGGCTCAGCGGTATTCGAACTCCAACTGCCTTCCGGGGAACACAAGATAACTCTTCAACTAGGAGATGGAGAACATCGTACACTCTCTGCACCTAAATTGTGCACTACGATTACAGTAAACGTTCCGGAGAGTGCTGAGTAATCAATAATTTCCTTTCCCAACACGCAAACATGTACTAAGTAACCATAAAGCAATCTAGTGCAACGGCGGTTATTTAATGCCGAATTATCATATGCAGTGCAAAATAATCGCCGTTGGACAAGGTAGTGACCTTGATAATTGACTCAGCTCTATCATCACGAACAGAAAGTTAAGATGACACTCTCTTAGCAAAAATTATTCAAGTTTCCATCGACCTTTTTTAGTCGACCTCCCAACCACATCACGTAAAACTTCAAGGTACTTGTCACGTGCCCAAGGCTTCGCTCCAAAACGAGCAAGATGAGCACTCTCTATTTGGCAATCTATCAAAGTAATGTTCCACATCTTTAGCTGCGTAACGAGCGCCACAAAAGCAACTTTTGATGCATCGGCTGCATATGTAAACATCGATTCTCCAAAATAGCCACCCCCAATAGATACCCCGTAGAGGCCACCAACAAGCTCCTCGTCTTTCCAAGCTTCCACGGAATGAGCATATCCAAGGTCATGAAGGTCAGAGTATGATTTCTTCATATCCTTAGTAATCCAAGTGCTGCTCTGTCCTTCTCTAAAAACAGATGCACAGGCATCAACAACCGCATCAAAAGCGTGATCAAAAGTTATCCGATACCTACCACTTGAAATCACTTTGCCTAAACTTCTTGAAACATGAAATTGTTCATGAGTCAATACAAACCTTGGGTCTGGCGAATACCAAAGAATCGGCTCTCCTTCAGAATACCAAGGGAATATCCCATTCTCATATGCTTTAATAAGCCGCGTGCAACTCAAGTCACCGCCGACAGCAATAAGACCACGCTCAGCATCATCCACTGGAGGGAAACTGATCTCCGAATTAAGTTGGTAAATTGGCATTACTCAGTACCAACTAAGTTGCCTGTTTGGTTGTTGAAGTTTTAATAAGTGCAGGCGAACCTTGGTCACTCGGTTCAATGTTGAAAGTAAGCTTACTCCCATCGAATCCTATGGTTACAGTGCCACCGTTTTCCAAATTGCCAAAGAGGATTTCTTCAGTTAATGGATCACGGACATCAGTTTGAATCACACGCGCTAAAGGCCTAGCACCGTATACTGGGTCATAGCCCTTTCTTGCTAAATAATCACAAGCCTCTGGTAAAAGAGTAACTGCTATCTTTTGCTCCCGAAGCTGCCCCTCGAGCTCTTGAATAAATTTCTCTACGATAGTAGTCATGACCGACTCGCTTAAAAAATTGAAATGGACCACAGCATCAAGCCGATTCCGAAATTCTGGGCTAAACAGTCGCTCGATAGCTTTGTTTGCACTTGACCGTTGGTTTTTGTGGGCCTCTTTCCCAAACCCTATATCCAGTTGGCTCAACTCTCTAGAACCAGCATTAGATGTCATGACAAGAATCGCATGTCGAAAATCTGCCTTGCGACCATTATTATCTGTCAATAAAGCATGATCCATTACTTGCAGAAGGATGTTAAAAAGATCCACATGAGCTTTTTCAATTTCATCCAAAAGAACTACGCAGTAGGGATTCTGTCTTACCGCGTCGACCAGCAGGCCTCCCTGTTCAAAACCAACATAACCAGGTGGAGCGCCTATTAACCTAGCCACCGAATGCTTTTCCATGTATTCGCTCATGTCGAAGCGGACAAATTTGATCCCGAGGTGACGCGCCAACTGGACAGCCAAC
>CAZFLB010000223.1:0-3198 GCA_964518945.1 uncultured Acidobacteriota bacterium
AGAAAATCCGGTATCTGAGCGGAAATTTATTATATCTATTTATTCGGGTGAAACGTTTCGTGCAAGCACCAAACCTTCGTTAAGACAAGGGTTAATTATCGCGTTGGGCCTAGCCTGAACACCTAAACAAAACGTGCTAACGTTTTCTCCATAGGCGCACGTACCTGCTCCATCAACTCAGCCCTTCCAGCATGCCCAATTCCCGCTGTCTCAATAGCGTCGTGAAAAAATATCTCTATAGTACCCGATCGAATTGGAATGCTACCCGGAGGCATAAGTCGGTATGCGCCTACCACCGTAATTGGCATCACCGGAACCTCAGATTCGACAGCCATATAAAATCCACCTTTTTTAAATGGCAAGAGTTTTCCAGTGCGGCTTCTCGTCCCTTCTGGTGCAATTAAAAATGACGACCCCGCAGCAGCAAGATTTGCAGCATTTTTCACGCTTCCAATCGCACTTTCACGATTACTCCTGTTTACTGGTACGAATCCTCCCAGTCGCATTGCTGTGGCAAGGATAGGAAGCTTGAACAATTCTTGCTTTCCTAAAGCACGGACCTTCCCCGGAAGATGCAGAAAAACAGCCGGGGCATCGAGATTAGAGTTGTGGTTCATCATGTATATGAAGTGCGGGGCTTGAGGCAGTTTTTCAAATCCGTGAACAACAATATCAATACGAGCTATCCAAAAACCGATACGGACGCCCAATCGGCCAAGCCAATACAACAGCGTCGCATTTCCTGTGACCAAAGTGTACGGAATCCCCACTAAACCAGCTAAAAGCGTATAAATCGGAAGAACGATAGCAAGAAGGAAGCTTGTAACCATGACAAAAGGCCCACCTCAAGCCTTAGTAAAAACAAGCTAAGGCATAATCAGAAAAACCCGTTAGACATACCGATTAATTGAAATGGAAATCGGTTTTTTACGACTCTTACTTACTTTCCCTTTTGATGCCACCCGACTACTGGTCTTTTTCTTCACTACTGTGCGGTTCTTCTTCTCTGCCCTAATCGCAGCCTTTGTTGTTTTTTTGAGTATTACCTTTAGGCTATCGCCCGACCTCTTTTTTGATTCCATTCCACGAGTCAACGCAATATCAATCTTTTGCTCTACAAGACTTTGAGGCTCTTCGGCAACTTCTGAAACCTCGCTAACAATCAGGAAACGAGCCCGATCGAGCATTCTTTTTTCTCGAAAAGAGAGATTTTTATTTTTGCTTAAATAAGACAAATCTTTCAGAACGCCCGCGACATCGTAGATTGAACCGCTACGCATTTTGTCTGAATTTTCCTTATAACGCCCCTTCCAGTTTGAATGAGTTTCCACTTTTCTCGTCTCTAACAAATCAAAGATCCGTCCAACTTCCCTTTTTGTAATGACTCGACGTAAGCCCACACCGACAACATTGGCAACTGGAACCTTTACCACGGTAGAGTTTGCCAAGATACGTAGCTGGTAGAAATCCTCCTCAGCTTCATCTTGACCTAAAGGAACATCTCGCAGTACATCTTCTACAACCCCAATACCATGGTTAGGATAGATCACCTTATCCCCGATGTGAAAATCCATCAATGCCTCTCTTTCCCAAAAAAATGCGGAAGTAATACTAGCACAAAAATAGCCTATTTACTACTAAATAATGCTTTTATCTCGTTTCTTGGAATGATTATTTCGACATATAAAGGCACATAATGTTGATCTGTTAGGAGAAAATAAGAACATTCCTAATATAACCATATCGGAAAATAAGCACTCCTAACTAAAGGAGAGCTTTGAAACAGTCATTCCCCCAGTTCTTAATGTACTTGGGACCTTGGGCTCCATCTGCTAAACTTCAAAGTTGTTTCATTGCGGTTTTGAATTCCTGCCGGAGTGGCGGAATTGGTAGACGCACGGGATTCAAAATCCCGCGGTTCTCGCAACTGTGAGGGTTCGAGTCCCTCCTCCGGCACCAAATGTCTATCCTAATGTGGAAAAACGTAACTTTCTTGACTCTATTTAAATGGTCTGGTTTAGCGCTTTTATAGTAGGTATTTGTGTCGGCCTTCTCGGGTCCGGCGGTTCCATTCTGAACATACCTATCTTGATTTATCTGGCCAAAGAATCAGAGAAAGTCGCTATCGCAGAATCTCTTGTAATTGTCGGTCTGATAGCATTATTTGCTGCCATTCCATATGCTCGGAATCATCTAATCGTCTGGCGGTCCGTCTTGCTCTTTGGCATACCAGGTATGGCTGGCTCATATATTGGCGCATCTTTATCCCCGTACGTGTCAAGTGTTTTCCAACTAACACTCCTTGCAATAATTATGTTTCTTGCCGCCTATTTCATGTTCCGACCACGCCAAACTCATCCACAACTGCCTAACCAAAAACACTGGAAAATTATGAGCGAAGGCTTTCTGATAGGCATACTAACGGGGCTACTCGGTGTAGGTGGCGGCTTCTTGATAGTACCATCGCTAATACTTCTAGGTGGTCTAGAGATACACAAAGCTGTTGGCACAAGTCTTGTTATCATAGCCATGAAATCTTCCACTGGTTACTTGAAATATCACGATGTTCTTGCATCACTTGGACTTTCCTTTAACTGGAAACTCATTTGGGTGTTTACTGGTTTAGGGATCGCCGGAAGTTTTGTAGGCAGCTTTATATCAGGAAAGATCTCTCAATCCACAATACAAAGGGTATTCGCCGTCTCATTAATTTTGGTTGGTACCTACATGCTAGTAAACAGTATCCCGATGCTCCCAGCCTTTGGTAGATAAAAGTTTTTCGGTGGCGAGCTCGTAGTAAGGCCCCGCGGAACAAAATGAAAAAGAAAACAAAACTGAAGGTGCAACGGGAAAAAATCAACTAAATGGAGGCATACGCATATAGAAAATCAACAAACGACATTTCCACTTCCGTAAGTCCTGCGATTTTACCTTTGCCTTCCACAATATAATACTCATCCACAGTGTGAAGATTTCCACCGTGTCCCATTCCACCTCGCAATACCGGCATGTTAAATAAACTACGCGAATACAAATGATCCGGTGCAGTACCTGCTGCATGTGGCATTATCATCGGTTTAACACCGTAATTAGCATAACCACCCAACAAGGCTTCCACGATCGGCTCTCTAACCGATGTTTTTGACCATTCGTTAGAAGCAATCTTACGAATCTCAATATCACCATAGCCGTGATCGT
>CAZFLB010000224.1:0-18971 GCA_964518945.1 uncultured Acidobacteriota bacterium
GGAGATCGCCACCGGCGACACCAAATCTTTGAAGTAGCTACAAGAGTTCAATTCGACAGCGGAACCCTCAATCTAATAAAGATAGAGTCCTCGACTGACTCTCGTCGACTACTAGCTCGTCCAAATCTCACTCAGCGCTCGCTGAAAGACACCACCCAACATAAGATTGATGTCCACATCAAAGAAAGAAGCCCCTCCGGATCAGACTACGGCGATAACGATGAGAAAGCCTTTATAATCATCGCTCGTTCCAAACGCCGTAAGCGTGAAGAGCACTCCACTCATCGCCGGTACGAGCGCGAGTCTTGAGGTTTGGCGTGCTCGCGATGCGCATGACCGCTTCCGAGAAATGTAGGGCGTTAGGCCCACGAGGATCGGTTCCGTCAATGGTGTAGAATACGTAGCTTGCTCCGTCGGGTCGGGTGATAACGAGCTGGTCTCCCTGTCGCATGATCGATGGAGGGTCGATCGACGGATAGTAATGATGCTCCTGAAGCGCACGGATGAAGCGTGCCGCGTTTCCTTCCATCTGCCTTAAGACATCGTCACGAGCCGGCACCCAGTCACCGTCTTTCGTGCGCGGGGTGTCCGCCAATGACGGCGATGAGTCTCCCCAGCGAGCGGACTCGCACACCATCGCGTCCTCGACGTAATCAGCGAGCCGGCGGAAGTTGGCTCGGTTGATGTCATCAGAGAGCGGACCACCGTACTGCATCGAACGGTGCACACGATCGGCGAACTCGAGCAAAAACTCGGGATTTACTTCCAGTTGCTGCCAGAGGTTGCGGAAAGAGACCTCACTCGGTTTTAGAAACGCCCGATCGACCCAAGCGCCGGGTGCCCCGTACCCGCGCACGAGGTCGTAGGTCATTTCCGAGTCCCAACAGAAATACATACAGCGCCCCGCCGGCTGAACCCGTACCGCCGAATACCAGTTGTTCTTGCCCCAGTCAGACATCCCGGAGAACCAGTTAAGCAGTATGTAGTCGCTGAACTGGGCAGTGTCTAATAGCGTTTGCATGTGTGCGTAGCTTTCGGGAACGGACAGATCGTTTTCGGCAGCAAATATGTGAACGTCGTCCCAACGCGAGCTCGGAGGAGGCTCCCCGAGCGGGCCAGCGCGGTTGACGGCGAGCCAGTCCGTGTAGGGCTCGCCTCCGAGGTAGCTCGCGAGAAACCTCTGGTCGGGACGCTCAACCGCGTTGTACACACCCCAATAGACACCATTGATATAGAGGTGAGCAAACATTCCATGAGATGCAAGCCCGCTCAACGTGAGCTGAGAATCACGCACGTGCTGATCGCGCACGTACGTCGCTTTTTTGCCTACCGGCGCGTCATCTTTGGACCAATTCGCCTGACCTCCGGCTCGCAGAACGATGGTATCGAACTCCCGTACCGCCGAGTCCGCGTGATGTACGGCTGATTCAAAAAGCGGGTAACGGAGCTTTCCCGGCCCAAAGTCTTTGCTGAAGACGAGCCGGAAGGATCGCTTCTGGATGCCATCGATTTTACTATGAGCTTTGACCGCACAATCGACTTGAAAGCCTGCAAACCCCGCAAAGCCAGGTTGCAAAGGGTAGAGGAGCTCCACCGAGGCCGCCCGCGTAGGAGGAAAGCGATCGAAATAGAGTCCACGCGCTGGGTGGAACAACTCGTCAGCATCCGCAACAAGTGAGAGTGTTGGGATTGACAATAGGCCGCGGACGAAAAGGTCGTTGTTGGTCGAGGAGACGACGTCCGGGTCGATTTCCATATCGAGATCCGTGCGCGGCGCCAGGGTCGAACCATCTCCACCTGTTTCTAGAGACGGTGCCGGAGGATAGTCAAAAGGAAGAGACGTTTGCTCCCGTACCGTCTCAGGAAAAATGAAAGTATGCGTATCGATGTTGGTGGGCGCCATCCCATCCTTGTACGCCATGGCGCGAACCACCGTCGTTCGCGAGATGTACAGTGTGTTGCCAATGTGACCGTTGTCTCGGCTCGGCTGACTGCCATCAGTAGTAAACACGACGGTGGCATCCAAAGTCGCGGTTGCGATCGTTAGGTCGAACGGCTGAACGTAGAAGCCGCGATCGTGGCTGAACTTCGTGTCCTTGACTGCAGGCGTATCAAAACGCTTTCGCCGTCTAGCGCCGCCCCTCGACCATTCGTTGAACAGAGAGACACCTCTTTCCACTCCCTCGACATGGATCTCGTTTCCCAAAAAAGCTTTACCAACGGCCACGCGTGGCGCCGTGTTCCCAACGGCACCTTTGGCCCGGCGTGTTTCCAGAGTGAGTACGACAGGCGTTGTCCCCCACGGCGTGAGATCAGCGCGCCGGGGCTGCCAGCCGTGAGTTGCGCGCGGCCCAAGCACATCATCGAAGGCACGAGCACGGCTTCCTCCCGTCTCCACATAGATCCGGAACTCGATCCCATCTTCGGGCCCGATCTCTGAAAGCAGAGCCAGAGAAAAGTCAAGCACTGAGCCAGCTTGAAGCTGTACCGGAATCTCGAGCTTGTCACCTAGTCGGAGAGTAATAACCTCGGTCTCGTCCCCACCCACGGACACGAGATGCGCCGAATCGTTCTCGACTGAGTCTAGCAACGAACGGGGTGAGCTCAGGTCTCCGGCATCGCGGCACCCAACGCCCACCAGCGACACGAACCAGCACCACATGAGGACGCGCATCAGCCTGTAATTCTATTCGAATTTTATTTGCCCCGCACATCGTACTCGGATACTATCTTCTGCAATCACTGCAACGTGTGAGGAGGAACGCTGGCAGGAATAGAAAGTTGGTTTGCGGCATGGAGCCCCGAAGCGGGTCTGGTGTTTCGCTGCGTGGTAAATATGGTCATCGGCGGGGCGCTGGCCATCTATGTGCGCGAGCTCTATAAACGTTTCGGCTCAACGATCTCGAACCGCGAGAGCTTCGGCAATGTCTTTCCGATGCTGACGCTCATCACCGTCGTCATCATCTATGTCGTCAAATCCTCGCTGACCCTATCACTTGGCCTCGTCGGAGCATTGTCAATCGTTCGTTTCCGAACCGCCATAAAGAGTGCTGAAGAGCTCGCCTATCTCTTTCTTTGCATCGGTATCGGTCTCGCACTCGGCGCCGACCACCGAGTTCTGAGCGTTACCGCAGTGGCTGTTATCTCGTTGTTTTTATGGACACGACACCACCTCGGACGTCGTGGTCGAGCGAACCACCTCTTGTTGACCGTCACTGGCGACACGAATCGATTTTTCGAGAAAGAAGAGGGCGTGGTTGATGTCATCGAGAGACTCACCGGCAAGGTGACGGTACAGCGTTTGAACCTAGAGAATGGGCAGGTTCAATTTCGCGCTGCGGTCTCCGTGAAAACAGCGAAGGACACCGCTACACTGGTCTCCGAGCTCCACAAGAAGCTACCGAAGTTTCAAGTCGCCTACGTCAATCTCGACGCACTCGTTTAACGGTTTCACTATCGTGGTGCACGCACTGCGTCGCACCCCATCACGTATTTAGATGAGCGAGTAACGGTTGGCCGAAGAGGGTAGAGAAGATCCGGCAATTGGCCGTCGAGCTCGACCGGCGTCTTCCCCTCCAAAATGACGAGACCCGAGAGGGTTTGACCGAAACGCAACCTAGGTCGCGCGAGTCCGTTCTGGTCAAAGCACTCAACGTCGTAGTCGAGCGTGACGCGGAGCGCCGTGTCGAACGACTGGTAATACTCGCGCGTGTAGCTGACGAGAAGGCTGGGCTCGTCATATAAGCTCAGCGTTTCGGCAAGAGCAGGCGGGAGCACCGCACACAGATCGCGATGGATCGCGTCGTAGGACATCTCGGTGATCGACCGCTCAGAAACGATCGGGACCCGCACCTTCTCCATCGTTCTTCCAAGTCGACGTTTGATTTCAAAGAACACCTTGGTGTCATCCTCCCCGTACCAGCGCAGACGCGCTTTTGCTCGACGACCAACACTATCAACGCTTTCGCGATAGGCACTCATCCGAAAATCGTCGAAGTAGATGCTTCGCACAATCGATGTCGGTGCACCGTGCTCGACACGACGGCAATTGAGATCGAGGGTGGATCGCAACACGGGAACGTCTCCCGTCGGCAGAGCGAATTTAATTTCGCGCCGCCGGCTTGCAGATGGGTCTGGCTCAAGAGAGTGGAAATACTGTCCTTTCGCCCGGGTGTCACCCATGTAGGTTTCAGAGAAGCTCATCGACATCGACGTAGGACACGTTCAAGCCAGGCAGTCTCTCCCGCACCTTTCCGAGCACACTGGGAGCCTCCGAGTCTCTTACCGTCACAAATGCGCGCAGCTGCACACGGTCCTTATCGTGATCCAAACGTTGAATGGTGGCATCGTGGCCGAAGAGGTTCAACGCTTCCAGAGCGACCACCCCCTCTTCGGTGAAAAAGTGATCCGGCGCACCAGAAACGGTAAGAAGCCACTGACGAGCTTTCGCTGTATCGCGATCTCGACTCGTAAAAAAGATGAATATAGAGATAACCACTACCGCAACGGCACACAAAAGGAGGCGGTTTGCTCCAAGAGCTAGGCCGATCGCCACGCAAAGGAAGGCATAAACAAGATCCCCTGGGCTCTTGACAGCGGTACGGAAACGAACGATCGAAAGCGCTCCGATGAGCCCCAAGGACAATGCAAGCGAGGACTGAACGACGTAGATTACAAACATAGTCGTGAGCGTTAGTACCAAGAACATGTTGGCGAAAGGCTCGCCACCGCCAGGAGAGCCACCGAAACGTTCGTACAGCGCGCGCACGTAGAGGGTGAGGATGCCGCCGACGAGCAACCCAACCAGAAACTGAGTAAAGCTGGATTGCTGATCTTCGGCTAGTCCCAAGTTGTCGGCCCGAGCACGACCCCAGGCCTCAAGCTGTCCCCACCTCGCTTGTGTGGTGTCAAGCAAAGATCGCCAGGGTCGGGAATCAATGACCGCGTCAGCCCAAACCGTTTGGACGCGAGCAGCCCAGAGAACACCGCCCATCGTTTGCTTAGCCGAGGAGGCGAGTCTCACCGTGACTCGCCGGCCAGACCACTTCCTGAGGTCAACGACCCGAGGGTGCCAACGATTCGTATTCCGCAGCTCCAGTACTTCCTCAAAGATTCGCTCCGGCGCAGAGGCGCTCTCCAAGATGTCGACCGTGAAGCGCACTCGGGCGCGCTCCACCCTTTGGACAACAATGAGCGCTAAGTCGAAGGAAAGATACGCCGACGAGGGAAGGTCGATTTCCAACGTGAGCCTGGATGGAAACGGAGGCGTGATGGCAGTACGCGTGTCTCCCGACAAGCTCACGGTATCGAAGAGACTCGGGGTGTCGATGAAGTTCGGATAGCGGCCCAGCGGTGACTCTACGTTTGCATCACTGACGCTTTCCGAGAGCGGTTGAGCGAAAGCAGGTGTCGCGCGTGCGCCCATGAAACCGGCGAGGATGGCGGCTAGTAAGATGAGACGTTTCGGTACGGCCAACATTCGAAAGTACGATTTGAAGTCATTCTATCCGTTTCGCACCCGATTGTCTTGGGCTTATCGCAAGCTGGTGGTGCACGCAGTCATCGGAAATGCAAAGCGGTCAATTACTCCAAGAAGCAACTTATCACGTGAACACCAGAACCTCACAATCAGGAAATTAAACCTCCCCTGCAACAGTAACCGTCTAAGCCTTTACCGCATCACATGTGAATTCGTGTGTTAAACGGCAAAGATCAAATAGAGGTAGCTCACTGCAAATCCAAACAGCAACACAATGCATGCTTGACTATAGCGTCGCATCGCCATTCCGGGTCGCCATTCTTGTGGTACTTCTTCACCGTGAATAACCTTGTGGTTAAGAAGAGCAATAATGCCTCCAACAAGAAAAGAGACTGTCGTTGCAAAATCGATCAGACGGGTAAAACTATTTAACAAATACAGGACTATGAAGCTAGCACCCACGGCTTCTGCAATCAAGAACCCCCGGAACCACCTCACATCACCTTCTCCGGCAAGTATTGTATCTGTAGGTTCCGGACCCTTCAGCCTGGCGATACAAACACTTAATCCTCGCGGGTAAATATCAGAGGCAGTAAGAAGTGAGGAATACATTACCGCCAATGCAGCCACTCCAATGATTGGAACGCTCCAAAGGCCCAGAGATGCTTCGTATAATCCGAGCAACTGTGTTGCAAACTGGGACGCTCCTGTAGCTACTTCCAACCCTTGCCCATAAATCAGACCGACTCCCATAGTCAGAAAACAGAGAGCGAAGAGAACCGAACCCGCATAGCCCAAATTAAAATCGAAACGAGAACTAGAAAGAGACTGGGGGGTGCCAATTTCCAACATCTTGGCGCGCGTCCAAAGGCTATGAATGATCGAAACGTCCATTGGTGATGGCATCCAACCCACAAGTGCAGCGATGAAGAGAATGGTAGGCAAGTCGACTTGGCCAACGAACCATGAGCCTGCCGAATTCCACTGGATACCAGGTAAAACCAACAGCGTTGCTGCAAGCGTGCTCACGCCCATAATAACAACTAGCACCTTGGTAATGCGCTCTAGCCAACGATAGCGGCCGATCATCAAGATTATGACTGTTACGAAAAGAACCGGGACTGCAATCTGCGGGGGTGTCCACGAGAGCTTTAGAATGACTCGCATTAATCCAGCCGTTACTAAAGATAAAGCAGCTACGGCAGAGAACATCGTGACGACTGCCACAAATATAAAGAGATACAGAGCCCATTTTCCAAGGCGCCGATAACCCTCCAAGAGGGTATAGCCTGTTGCCGCTGTGTAGTCAGGACCGAATCGAAACCCAGGATATTTGACCGCATTAGCAAGGAGAATGACGCCTAACAGACCAAAGCCATAGAGGGCTCCGGCACGTGTTGATTGGACAAGATGCGAAACACCAATGGAAGTCGCTGCAAATAGCAGTCCAGGACCCAACATCTCCAACCGAGATCGCGTTTGCTCCCGTTTCACCACTGTAGCCTCCATGTGAAAAGATTTAAGCACGAACCCATCAGTCTAGAACCTCAGGAAAACGTGCAACCATCATCCGTCCCCAAGAGTCGAACGTGGCGTTCACGTGTGACTCGGAGAGCAGAAACTCTCTCGCTTCCGGTCCTAGTTCTGCCTGTACGGCTTGAATTTCTCCGATCGCTCTAGCCCGCAACTGAAGGCGGGCAGCGTGTTCGAAAGAAATGGCCAGATAGAGACTCTCTTCAAGAGAAACTCCGGCTGCAATAATACCGTGGTGACCGAGTAAGGCTGTTTTTTTTCCATCGAGTGCTCGGGAGATGATCTCTCCTTCTCGATTTCCAAACGGAAGACCTGGCCACTTCTGAAGGTAACCGCAATTGTCGAAGAACATCATTGCATCCATATGGGCTATCGCCAGTTCTTCACCAAGCATTGAGAGCGCGGAGGCAAACGGAGGGTGGGTATGAACGATCGCTTCCGTATCCGGCTGGCGGTCATAAACCCACAAATGGAATCGGACCGCTGGATTTGGCATACCACTTCCCTCGACAACCCGCATGTTTCGATCAAACCGAACAACATCGCGACGTCTAACTTCACCAAAGTTACGAGAAAAATCAGTGCTCCAAAACGTGTCGCCATCCGGTGCGCGGACAGTCACCTGACCCGCCAGAGATTCAGAATGACCTTCCACTGCCAGCTTCCGGGCACTGAGGACAATCTTCTCCTCCAGCCCAAACCCTTCACGATCGAGATGAATCTTCATATCACGGTCCACGCGCTTATGAATTTTCACTTCGGACTCTTCCGCGTAATCAGTTTTGGTCTCGTCAATCATGACGGGTTCTCTATTGGTGAATCCTATCCTAGAAGACCGCTACTCGCCAACATTCGAAAAATCCACCATAAAAACTATCTTCGAAATGCTGTAATCACGTAGCCGGTTCGGTTGTCTTTTTGTTTTCTACCTAGGAATGGGTTCTCCGACTTGCATGTTATTGTTCCCCTATGCCTTTTTTGTGGTTAATAACCTTAGTCGTGTACATATCGCTGGGGAGCGATAGCTATGGTTTTGCTCAAAGGGAATTGCCCCAAGAAGGCCAACCAAAACATAGTGAGATCGTTTTACTTGATGGTTCTAGAATACCTGTCGAACTCTACGAAATTAGAGACAAAAACATCGTTTTCAGAACTATTGATGGGAAGTTGCAATCCGTACCCTTAATTTACGTAGACTTACAAGCAACTACCGAGGGAAGAGCAACTCCCAAACATGATCCTGACTTGGAAAGTACTCTAGGTTTAACTACTCATGCTCCAGCGCAATCGAGTTTAGAAAATGTTCAAAATCTCTCAGCTTCCAGCTCGCTAATATCTGAATCGACAGAGGAACGCGTACGCCGCCTGCAGTCTCTCAATTGGGAAATCACTGCTATCCGTGCAAACGAAGACATCATCATAGATGGAAAATTCGATGAGCACAGCTGGCAACTTGCGGATTGGGTAACTGAATTTTATCGGACAGAAACAAACCAAGGGCAACTTGCCTCAGAAAACACCGAGGCCGCTATCCTTTACGACAAAACGAACCTATATATTGCTATGAAAGCGTACGACAGTAAACCTGAGGAAGTACAGTCTTGGGCAATGTTCCGTGACTCAGTGCCTGTTTCAGATGATGCAGTCGGAATAATGATTGACCCTTATAACGATCACAGGAGTGCTGTCTTTTTTGCGACCAATGCTAACGGACTAGTATTCGACATGCTCCAAACCGGTGAGCGAAGCGATACACGGACTATGAACTGGGATACGGTTTGGGAAGTTCGTGCCTCGCAATTCAGTCGTGGATGGCAAGTGGAAATAGCCATTCCTTTTAAATCTCTAAGGTTCAAACCTCGCGGGCCTGGAGAAGAAGTGGTTTTTGGTATCGGCTTCAAACGTAACATTCCTCGTGGAAACGAGGACGTAATTTGGCCTTTTGTTAGCAATGATTCTACCTGGTATAGACCAGCAGAATTGGGACACTTGAGAGGCTTGACCGATATCCGCCCCGGTCGCGCTATAGAAATTCGGCCTTACACACTTGCTAGTGGTATCGCAAACTATACAAACGACACCAAAAAGTCGCAAACAGGAGTAGGAGGTGACATCAAATGGGGAGTAACAAGTGGACTGACAGCTGACTTTAGCGTAAACACCGACTTTGCTCAAGAGGAGGCTGATATCCAACAAACCAACCTTACCCGATTCTCTCTTTTCTTCCCTGAAAAGAGACAGATTTTTCTCGAAGGGCAACGCATGTTTCAGTTTGGATTGCCTCGTGAAGTGGACCTTGTGTTCACTAGACGAATCGGTCTTTCTCAAACAAATGCAATTATTCCATTGATGGGAGTTGCACGCCTTTCAGGACGTCAGGGCCGATACTCGCTTGGTGCAATGAACGTACAAACACGAGAGTCTCTTGGAACGCCCGGAGAGAACTTCACTGTTTTGAGATTACGTAGAGATATATTCAGCCGATCAAATATCGGTGCCATTTTCACCAACAGACAAGGAGGTAATACTTACAACCGTGTTTACGGGGCGGATGCAAATTTCTATTTTAATAGGTTCTGGTTCGTAGAAGGCTTTGTCGCAAAAACGAAAGACCCGAGTGAGCGTGAAGGAACTCACACAGCCCACGGTCGATTCTCCTACGATACCGACCTTTTAGGAGCGGGCTATGGCTACTTAGATATAGGTGAAAACTTTGACCCTGGTATTGGTTTTGTTCGTCGCCCCGGGAGTCGGGAGAATTATGTGGAAGCTCGAGTTAGCCCTCGCCCCAATCTTTCCTGGGTTAGACAGCTAGAACTTAAAGGATCATTTAGTAACATAACCGATGGGGAAAATGTCCTCGAGACGCGTTCAAAGAAAGTTGACTTCGCAACTACTCTAGAAAGTGGTGACCAACTGAACGTTAGCCATGAGAGTCGCTTTGAATTTCTCTCCAACCCGTTTGCACTTCGCCCCGACTTGACAATTTCTGAAGGGGACTACAATTTTCGAACTCTGGAACTAGGACTCAAGACCTATCGTCGCCGCCAAATGATATTGAACTTGTCATTTCTCACCGGAAGTTTTTGGGCTGGTCACAGAGACAATCTTTCTATGAGAAGCAATTACCGAATCAACCGGCACGTCAATCTAGACCTCAACTATGAAATCAACTGGGTTGATTTACCCCAGTACCAGAGCAAGTTCACGACTCATCTAGCCTCAACTCGTTTAAGAGTTGCTTTCAGAACCGACATGATCTTAATGGGGCTCTTGCAATACAACAGCATTACTAATGAGCTGGCCAGCAACATTCGGTTCAACTGGATTCCGAAACCAGGCAGTGATTTCTTTGTCGTTTACAATGAACTCGATGATTGGCGATATCCGTTCCAGCCGAAAGTGCGATCACTTTCGATTAAGTTCAATTATCTCTTGGCCCTTTGATCGTCTTTTGAGTTCACAAAATTCTTTATTAAGCAAAGTTCCAGATCCTATCGGTATAGCGATCGCGTCCGTTAATTTCGTATTTTCTGATCGACGCTCCGGTATAACCATAGATTTCTGACTCCAACCACCCCCGCTCCACTTCATAATCGGAAGAAACCTTCCACCAAACTCTACCCGGTTCCTTATCTGCTCCACGCCACATATAACCACGGTTCCGAAGCATAGCTCTGCGCTCATAATCTGTTCTAGCTGCAATAACAAGATACTTGTCTTCCACAGCCTTTTGTCGTAGCACTGACATAACTCTCCTACCTGACTTCGGCAACTTCTGAGCCAATACAGCTAGACAATTCTCGCAATCTGATAACGCTCGATGGCTTTCCTGAATCCAACCAAACTGCTGTCCTAAATATTCAAGGTTTCGTGCATTCATCCCTTCACGAAACCAATCGATCAAAGTCAAACTACATGCCCAATGTTTGTCAACAAAACATTCCCATTGCTTTTCTAGTTTGGGTCTATCAAATGCAGCATTATGTGCAACAATCAAATCTACATTACACACAATGCTTTCGACACTGGTAACATCAATGCTTTTACCAGCTACCATTTCATAAGTAATCCCATGTACTAATGCAGCATCTTCATTGATGGGAACTCTTGGTTCCTGAAATGCTTCGAAAGGTTGGTGCACTTCAAAAATAAGGCCGGTTTCAGCATCATAGTCAAATGGGAGCATAGCCAGTTCAATGACATCATCATTTTCGGATAAACCGGTTGTCTCAACATCCACAACCAAACCTCGTTTTGTGGAAATATTCTGTGGGGGATCGTTAAAAAATTTAGGTATTTTCAAACTTCTGAGAAGCCGCCACTCGTTTTCCCGACCACTCATCGCGTTAGCACGGATAACATCCTCTTCTTTGATAGCAAAATTGTCATATTGATTCATTACAAACCCTAAAATGTAAACACAACAGCTGTTGTACTAAAAACCAGAAGGTTCCTCTGTTTTTGCCAGCGGTTTATGATCGCCCCACTTCTCAAACCACTTTCGTAAATACAGTTGGGTCCTTAGGAAATTAGATGGTCGCGAACTCGTTCCATGCCACTCATCTTGGAAACGTACCATAACTGTCGGGATACCCAAGTATTGAAGTGCTTGATAAAATTCCTCTGTCTGTGCCATAGGTGTTCGTAGGTCTTTTTCTCCAGTTAGAAACATCGTAGGTGTTGTTACATTCTCGACATAAAAAATAGAAGAACGATCTATCCATTCAGTAGCATCTTCCCAAAAAGGCTTAGCAAAAGTTCTCATATAGCTAATAGCATCAGAGGTGCCCATTGCAGATATCCAATTGACGATCGGACAGTTCGCCGATGCTGCGCGAAATCGATCCGTATTCCCCACTATATAGGAAGTTAGAATGCCGCCACCCGAACAGCCATAAACAAATAAGTTTTGTTCATCTACATAACCGCGTTCTAGTATCTCGTCAACCCCTATCATTAAGTCTGGGAAATCCGCACCAGGGTAATCATGATTGATAGCATTTGCGAACACTGTTCCGTAACCAGTGCTACCTCTCGGGTTTGTATACAACACTACATAATCGTTCGAAGCATGTTCATGGAATGCGAAATTAAAACCTCCATCATACTTACCGTGAGGACCACCGTGAATCGCAAGCATCATTGGATAAAGTCGATTGCGATCAAATTCAGGAGGTTTTACAACCCACCCCTGGACCCGGAACCCTCCCTCTGAGTCATACCAAACCTCTTCAACCTCACCGAGCTGGACATGACTTAAGACATCCACGTTGACATTAGTAAGTCTAGTCGGTGTTTGAGGAGTACTGACAGAAAATCGATACAAATCAGCAGGCTCATGAGCGGTAGCAATAGTCCCCACCGCTATTCCTTCATTGGAGATCGAGGATAGTGCAAACAAATGTTTTCCTTCTGTAAGTTGTTTTACTCCCTTATCAATCGAAACGAAATGGAGCTGTTGATAGCCATCTCTTCGAACATTGAAATAAAGGCCACTCCCATCATCTGTCCACTTCATCGACCTTACTTGTCTGTCAAAATCTCCCGAAATGATTCGAGACTTCGAACCGTCTCGTTGCATTACGTAAATTTTTTCATTCTTGTATGTGTCACGATGAGCGTCAATACCAGTGTAAGCAATTAGCCTTCCATCAGGAGAAGGTACTGGGTTTTTATCGGGCCCCACGCGATGAGTTAGACGACGAATCACCTTACTCTCAACATGGGCAGCATAGATCTCAGACTCTTGCCAATGTTCAGGACGATCCCAATCCTCCGTTCGGTATGACGAAAAATAAACCTCCTCACCATTCGGGCTCCACGCTAATCCGGAATGGTTCCAATTACCATCCGTTAATTGACGCGCAGTACCTCCGTCTGCAGGAACAACAAAAACGTGTGACCACAAATTATCAATGTAGCCACGCCGATCACGCTTGTATCCAGCACGCTCTACGCCCTTCGGCTCTTCCACCCAATTCGCTCCGTCAGGAGGATTCGGAAGCGATACGTTTGCGAACTCAACTTCATCTACAACATAACTAGCGAAAGCAATTTTTTTTCCATCAGGCGACCAGCTTGCTTCTGAGGGTTCGTGTTCCAACCTAGTCACTTGTGTTGTCGAACCCAACGCATCCATCCAACGGACAAAAATCTGTAAGCCCTCAGGTTCGCCTTCTTTAATAAATAAGATACGGGTACCGTCTGGAGACCATTGGACGTTGCTACCGTTAAGAAGATGTCTGTTCCTTTCACCATCACTATCCATAATCCAAACTGCAGATTTTTTCCGGTCATTTACTCTGTCAATCCACTGTCTTGTGTATACAATGCGATCTCCGTCTGGTGAAATTTTCGGATCCGAAACAAATTCCATTTCGAAGTAATGTTCAAGACTGAGACGAGTTTTAGTTTGAGCGGTAACGGAAGCGGAGAACAAGGTTAATACAGACACAATCCATCCCGAAAATTTCATATAGGTAAAAACTTTATTTGCCATAGTTATCCCCATCTGACTAAATCAAAAGTTTACTTGGTCCATTAGCGTGGGACAGCTTTGTCAAGCATGTCCCAACCGTACGCACTCGCAACTCGGCTCTGCAGTTCATTGATAACAACACTGCCATTATCTGCGTTGGTCATTATTGCAATACCGTAACCTTTTGTCTGGTGCGCTAACACCTTACAGCGAAAACCCCAATTACTGCCCCCGTGTCCAAAGTACCAACCTTCACCCAACTTGGAAATCCTAAAACCAATAGCATAATCACCAACACCTACAGGACTAACCATCTCTTTGGTTAATGCACGTGTCAACACACGTTTCGGATCACCTCTGAGAGACTTCTGTACCTCAATTAAGAATTTCGCAAGATCCGTTGATGTCGTCCACAATCCCGCAGCCTGAAGTTCTGGATAAACATGCCACTTATCTCCCTTTGCTTGTCCGTTCATACCATGAGCACGCGCTGCGTTCTTATCCTTGCCAGCTCCTAAAGGTTGTTCGAAACTACTATTAAGCATCCCTATGGGACGAAAAATCCAGTCTCGAAGAATATCCGGAAACGGCTCATCAGTACTATCCTCAAGTGCCAATTGCATTAAAGTGACACCACCACCAGAATACTTAAAAGCTGTTCCTGGTGGGCGTTCCATCTGCACGGACCCCACATTAGAGGGCTTCTCACCTTTTAGAATCTGGACAACCGTTGGAAGCGGGGCCCCGAGTGGATAACCCGGAAAGCCAAAACCATCACCTAAGCCGGAGGTATGACTGAGAAGTGACCTCGGAGTAATAATTAATTTTTCTGTTACCTCTCCCAAAGGAAGCTGCCAAGACTCAACGATTCTATTAATGTCTCCGTCCAGTGAAAACAAGCCTTTTTCTACGGCCTTAAGGATTGCCATAGCCGCAACAGCCTTACTTATGGATGCAGCTTGAAATAGGGTCTCCTTATCAACCTCTGCACCTGTCTTGATATCCGCGATTCCATACCCTTTTGACCAATGGATTTGAAAATCATTTATAACTGCAATGCTAAGGCCGGGCACACCATACTTAGCCATGAGCTGTGCAAGCGTGTAAGGATCTAGTCCTTCGCGGTTTGGAGTTTGACCTCCTTCAATTTTCGCGACATACGAGGAAACATCTTGCTGACTGTAGATCGTGGTCGGCAAACAATAGACAACAGCCAACACCAATAAACAATACCGCAATAACCCAATCCACCAATGGCGCATTACATACCCCCACAACTCATCGTTGTCGCTATAAATGTCTCCTTATGTGTCACCAACGTGCTGAAGTACCAAGATAGTCACAGGTTACATTCACAAGTAGAACTATTTCTATCTACGACGTCAGCTTTATAGAATGTCCCCTTTCTATATTTCACTCCCATCCTAACCGTTGAATCGATTCGCCTCAAGCAGTCTCGTTTGTCTAAACTAGGCAACAGAGCTTTCATTTGTTTGATTTTCAAAATCCACTCAAAAAGACTTGAATCCAGTTGAGCGCTCCACATACGTGCGATAACATTAACCTGCGTTGCGTTTCTCCGTTGGATTTCTTCTCGTGGTAGTAGTAATTTGCTCGACTGGCTGTGAAAGAGCAGACGCTACTAGCAATCAACCAATAGCATTTCCACATAAATTGCATACCGAAAACCAAATCGATTGCGTTTTTTGCCACGAATTCGTGGAACGTAGTCCTGCTGCTGGAATACCTCAAACAGAACTGTGTGCTACCTGCCATGCTGCAATGGAGCAAAAGAGTCCGGAAACGGTCAAACTTATGGAGTATGCAGAAGCAGAGAAACCTATCCCATGGGTACGCCTCTATGATTTACCAGCTTATTCTTATTTCCCTCACAAATGGCACATCAGAGCCGACATAACTTGCGATGAATGCCATGGGAACATAGGAGAAAGTTTAATTGCTGTCCAACACAAAGTTCTCGACATGGAATGGTGTGTCGATTGCCACACCCAACGTGAAGCTTCAGTCGACTGTCTCGCTTGCCATAAATAAAAGATGAAACGTCGTGAACTACTGAAAGGAAGTGTCCTTGCAGGGCTTACGTTAGAAGCTTGTTCTCCCGCTTCAGACCAACTAATTCCTATCCTAGTTCCAGAAGAGACTTTCGTCCCTGGAGAGGAAACTTGGATTAAGACAACATGTTTCGAATGTCCTGGAGCATGCGGTCTAACAGCACGGAAAATCGAAGGGCGTATCGTTAAGGTGGAGGGTAATCCAGAGCACCCTCTGAGCCTTGGTGGCATTTGCGCTAGAGCGCAAGCAACACCTCAATCCCTCTATCACCCAGATCGGCTACAGACTCCTCTCGTAAAACAGCAAGACGGAAGTTTTTCAGAAACCAGTTGGGAGGATGCATTAGATCGCATTGCCCAGAAACTCAACACCCAAAAAGACCTCGCTTTTCTTACTGATTCCGTAACGGGACATCGAAAAGAAATGGTTCAGCGATTCCTGATGGCCACGGGTAATAGTCACCACCTCATTCACGAACCGATGCCAACACCCCACTTTAGCAATATTGACATCAGAGATGTCGAATACCTTGTGTCGTTTGGTGCCGAGTTATTAGAATCCCAACCCTCTCCCGTCCGATTTTCCCGTGGACTTGCCGAGATGCGCCAAGGAAATCCAGGACAACGAGGCAAATTCGTTGTCGTAGGACCTCGTCTCTCACTTACTGCAGCCAATGCTGATGAGTGGATTCCTACTAGACCAGGAGAGGAATTAAATATCGCTCTTCAAATCATTCATGTATTAATTCGAGAGAATCTTCATGCCTTACAGGATTTCACCGGCTTAGACGCTCTGCGTGCAGCAGTAGCACCTTTCCAGCCAAGCGCAAATACCGAACGTTTAGCGCATGAAATGGCTTCACACAAACCAACACTTGCAATCGGCGGCAAAGTTAGCTCTCCCCTAGCACAAGCTGTTTCAAACTTAAATTTACTCCTTGGCATGAATCGACCAGAGAGTAGTGATCCACCCTTCAAACCTTGGCGTAAATTAGATGGTAAAGACCCCGAAAGCTATACCTTAGAGGCAGCACTTAAAACCCTTTCACCGCCTCAAGTTCTATTCGTTGCCAATTCAAACCCAATGTATAGCCTAGCACCTAGTACAGGAATCGAAGATTGGTTTGCATCAATCCCATTCACTGTAAGCTTCTCTTCTTTCCTAGACGAAACTACCAGCATGTGTCAGCTAGTGCTCCCTGAATCAATGTCATTTGAAAGATTCGAAGACGTAGTTCCTAGTTGTAGTACCGTCAGCATAGCAACTCTATCCGTTCCTCTGTTTTCGAGGCCGCTTTACGACACAAAAAGTATGCCTGACGCTCTAATTGCCATTGCTAATCGCATCGGTAAAGGCGACAGCTTCCCTTGGAGCTCTTATGAAGCCGCTTTGCGTGAGGCATGGTCTGGACTCGACATAACTTGGGAAGCGGCCAAATCACAAGGAGGTTGGTGGCAAGAAAGTGAATCATCAATAACCTCACGCACTGTTGAATTGGATATCCAATCGATCGAATCAACCCAGAAGATTTCTGAAGATCTCGTTCTATATATTTACCCCTCAACAGCTTTCGGTGATGGGAGCAGTGCTCATCTGCCATATCTCCAAGAACTTGCGGACCCCATTACTGGTGTCCGATGGGGAAGCGTAGTTGAAGTAGGGACTGATTATGCTAAGAAAATGGGAATTGCGACCGGCGATCTCGTGCAGTTAAGCTCAACATCTGGCAAAGGCATAGCCCAAGCGTTTGTGACGCATGGTATTCACCCAAAAGTCATTGCAGTTGCTGCAGGTCAAGGACATACACAGTTTGGCCGTTATGCTAAAGACCGAGGGTTAAATGCCTATTTACTTCGCGAACTAGACCAAAACGGAGAGCCCTTAGACGGCACACCTATTAGTATTGAAAGGCTGAAATCATGACTCAATGGGGAATGGCAATCGACGTAGACCGATGTACGGGTTGTGAAGCCTGTGTCGTGGCCTGCAGAGAAGAAAACAATGTTCCCGTTGCAGGACCCGATCAATCTTCTCGTGGGCGTGCAACGGAATGGCTGCGCATCGACCGCAGCATCGAAGGTACGTTTCCAAACGTACGGATGCGCTTTAAACCGGTACTCTGCGTTCAATGCGATGAAGCACCTTGCGTGAAAGTTTGCCCTGTATCCGCGACATATGAAAACCCCGAAGGATTAAACGCACAAATTCACCCACGATGTATTGGCACACGGGCCTGCGCACATGCTTGTCCTTACACAGTGCGATTTTTCAACTGGTCCGAGCCAAAATGGGATGCACCTCTAGAGCAAACTATTAACCCCGACGTCGCAGTTCGTTGGAAAGGAATAATGGAGAAATGCACTTTTTGCACACAACGCATTCGTCGGACTGCAGATCAAGCTAAAGAAGAAAATAGATCTATTCACGACGAAGAAGCAAACCCAGCTTGTGCACAGTCCTGCCCGACAAAAGCAATCACGTTCGGTGACTTGGACGATCCTGATTCACAAGTTTCCCAATTGTTTCGAAGTCCAAGGGCAGAAAAACCTTTAGAAGAACTAGGAACGGGCCCTAGGGTTGTATATCTAAATGAAGGAGAATGGCGTGGAAGCGCCTCGTCAAGAAAAGCAGATTGAGGACACGCTACTACGGCACGTAGTCGAAACCGGTTCTCGGTTTTATATAGTCGTACTAGCACTGCTAACCGTCATTGCGTTAGGAGGCCTTGCTTGGTCTAGACAAGTTCGAGATGGTTTGGGCGATGCTAGCATGAACCAACCAGTTTACTGGGGTTTATACATTACAAACTATATCTTTTTTATCGGTATTAGCCACGCGGGAACCCTAATCTCGGCAATCCTCCGTCTGACTGGTGCAGAGTGGCGTCGTCCTATCACACGCGTTGCGGAAGTTATAACCGTCATAGCACTAATGATGGGTTCTAGTAATATTCTTTTACACCTCGGACGACCAGAGCTGTTCTATTTGCCAATTCTTGAGCCTCAGTTTCTTTCCCCTCTCATCTGGGATGTCGGTGCAATCTCTCTTTACATCAGCGGTAGCATCCTTTACCTATATTTACCTTTGATTCCGGATATCGCGTTATTACGTGACCGTACTACTCGCTTTCATCGTTTTTACCAATTATTAGCTCTGGGATGGACAGGCACAGACCAGCAGCAAGCTCGATTGGAAAAGGCAATATCTTTCATGGCTGTCGCAATAATTCCAGTTGCTGTTTCAGTTCACACTGTAGTGTCTTGGACACTGGCAATGACGTTAGTCCCCATGTGGCACACTGCGATTTTCGGTCCTTATTTCGTGGTAGGAGCTATTTTCAGTGGCATCGCTGCACTAATCATCGTAATGGCAGTACTGAGAAAAGTATTCAAGCTCCAAGACTAT
>CAZFLB010000225.1:0-7418 GCA_964518945.1 uncultured Acidobacteriota bacterium
TATAAGTATTACAAAGTAAAGACTCACACGTTATCCACAGGTTTTTCCACACTAAAATCCAAAGGGACTTTTACGCTATGAATCTGGATACTCGACAACTTGCCTTTTGAACGATTTAATCGAACTAGAAAATAGTTTTCAAGACGGAAAAATTTACTCGCCCAGAGCAACCTATTCCACCCTTGGTCAAAGACTGAGGATCTAAAACTTTTTCTAACTCCTGTTCTTCCATTACTTGGCTATCTCGGGCTACCTCACGAACGGTACGTCCTGTCTGATAGGCTTCCTTGGCAATTTGAGCCGCCTTGTCGTATCCCACCTTAGGAGCTAATGAAGTAACCATAGCCAAGGACTGCTCTACCATTTCCTGACAACGCTCACTGTCTACCTTTAGCCCATCTACACATTTTTCTGTCAGTACTAGACAACCATTACTAATAAGATCAATAGACTGGAGTAAGTTATAGGCAATAACAGGCTTCATCACATTGATCTCAAAATTGCCTGATTGCCCCCCTACCGATATGGTGATGTCATTCCCAATCACCTGAGCTGCAATCATAGTAATTGCTTCAGGAATAACAGGATTCACTTTGCCTGGCATAATAGAACTACCTGGTTGGGTCGAAGGAAGAATAATCTCTCCAATTCCACAACGTGGCCCTGATCCCAACCACCTTAAATCATTAGCAATTTTCATCAGACTGCATGCTACCGTCTTGAGCATTCCACTGACTTCGACTGCAGCATCCCTAGAAGCAATTGCTTCAAACTTATCAGAAGCTTCTCGAAATTCGATACTGGTCCATTTTGAAATTTTAGAAACCATGTTGGAAGAAAATTCGGGAGGACAGTTTAGTCCCGTACCTACGGCTGTACCCCCAATGGCCAACTCAGAAATGTGAGGAAACACCAACTTCATACGCGTCATAGCATGTTCAATCATGGAAGCATATGCCGCAAATTCTTGTCCCAGCCGAATAGGCACTGCATCCTGAAGATGAGTTCGTCCAATTTTGATCACTGCATCAAAATCCTGAGCTTTTGCTTGCAAAGAATCGTGTAATTTTTGAAGAGACGGTATCAATCTATCCTCTATTTCCTGTAAAGCAGAGATATGGATGGCTGTGGGAATAACGTCATTGCTGGACTGGCTCATATTCACATGATCATTAGGATGTACGTCACGACTACCAATCTCTCCCCCTTGGACTTCAATAGCGCGATTAGCAATAACCTCATTAGTATTCATATTGGTGGATGTCCCCGCACCTGTTTGGAAAATATCTACAACGAACTGATCATCCAACTTACCTTCAATCACTTCATCAGCAGCCTTAACGATAGAATCAGCAATCCCTTTATCTAGCAGTCCTAGTTCAGAATTGACTTCAGCTGCTGCTTTTTTAATCAAACCCATAGCCCGAATAAATGAACGTGGAAAACGCAAAGAGCTAATTGGAAAATTCAAAACAGCACGTTGTGTCTGTGCTCCATAGTAACTTTCGGAAGGAACCTGCATAGTTCCCATAGAGTCACTTTCAGTTCTATATTCACTCATTTCTTCCTCCTCTGATTCGAAGAACACGATTACAAAAAAGCAGATACCAAAGGCAATCAAAATAAAAGGTATCGATGTAATTACTAGTGTGGGGAAAGTAATAGACAAATTCATAACACTAACCACAACCACAATAGGAATAACAATTGTAAGCAATATTGCAAAAGTCCCTGCAATAAGACCAACCAAAACTCTGGACTGCAGTGTAAGAGTCCAGAAACTAATATCAAGAAAACCTAGAAGCGTTTTCAAGGCAACAGCTGCTACAAGGATCGTTCCCACAATAAGGACAGTCAAACAGGTTAATGTTTCCAAAAAACTAATTCTCCCCAAATTTTATCTCTTAAATCACTCTGGACAACTCTCCTATTTACTTTCGGATTACTCAACCGCCCTAGAACCTAGGTCCCTATCCATTAAATACAAGGCTGTCGCATCCCTGCCTATTGCCTTAATTCTCCCAACAATATCTCCGGCCGTTTTTTCCTCTTCCACCTGCTCAGAGACAAACCACTGTAGCTCTACTGCAGTCGGATAATCCTTGTCCCTCTGTGCCAAGCTGTAGAGATTATGAATTGACTTAGTAACAGATTGCTCATGTTTTAGGGCCTGTTGAAACATATCGAGTGCCGATCTGAAGGTTGTAGGAGGCTTCTTAATAGCTTGGAGAATCACTTTTCCCCCTCGATCGTTTAAATAACCAAACAGCCTCATAGCGTGCTCGGTCTCTTCTTGACTCTGATGTCGCATCCAGTGAGCAGCACCCGGAAAATTAATGGACTCACAGTAAGCAGACATCGACAAGTAAAGATAGGATGCATAAAACTCGTTTTGAATTTGGTCGTTAATAGCCTTCTCAATTTTTTTGCTTATCATTCCATTTTCTCCTTTGCCAATTGGCAGCTAACAAAAATTCGCATCCCAATCTTATGCATAATACTGCAGGCCATTTCAACCTAGATGCACTTTGTCTCAAAAGTTCATATTAGATCAGGACAGACTGATCCAACAACTCAGGACTAATACCATTAAACTTCACTAGTAATCCTGAAATAATTCCACTAAAAAACCGGATGCTCTCAGACATATAACCACCAAAACTCAAAGGTAACCGGTCTTCCGGGAAAAGTACGTTTTAGAGCTTCGGTATAAATTTTCTGCTGCTGGATATAGGATGCAGGAAGGGGGTCTTTCGCTTCTGTAGCTTTGTAGTCAATAGCTTGTATGCTGTCTTCACGTTCCATAACCAGATCAATAACTCCATTCCAAATCTTACCGTTCTCTGCTAAATAAACAGGGATTTCCCGTCCCAAAATCTGTGAGGACCTAAGACGTTCTCGATAAGGAATTCCCGCGTTATCAACCAATTGCCCAGTATAAAATTTATACAATAAGCTAATAGCTTCCTCGACCGCATCCTGACGGTCTTGGGATCCCGGAATATCAGAAGCCAATTGGGACAACAGTTGAGGACTACACTGATCCTCTAGAAGATATTGCTCCAGGTAGTCATGCACCAAACGACCAGTTAACAAACGAACCTCAGTCCCCACATCGGGTAGATAGTGATGATCTTCAAAGGTATCCTCTAGTTGCTTACTCTCAGGATCAGACGGCCTCTCGAGTAACAAAGTGGGATTATCTAACCACTCAGCCTTACGTTCCTTCCAAAACTTTTCGTATTCAGGGTCCAGATTCGGCAAATCAGGTGTCTTGGAAGTAATCTTAACTTTTGACGGAGTACGGTGGAAAAATCGCAAGGTATTTCCACAAGTTTTGTGTCCAGCACTAGTCTGACTAATAGAACTCTCTTTGGCATTATTGATAAATTTTTTAATCTCCGGAGAAAAACTTCTTTCCTTTGTTTTGGTAACGGCACAGACTAAAACCAGTCGATCACAGGCCCGAGTGGTAGCAACATAGGCTACACGTTTTTCCTCATCCTTGAGACTCTGCTCTTTGCACCTAAAGACCTCAGGGTAATCTGCCGAAGGAACCTTCAAAAGCCCCCAATCCAATAAAAACCCCTGCAAAAGACGCTCTTTTTCATCAGTCAAACGATAAATTCTAGTTGCTTTTTTGGGAAATTTTGGCTTTTCCAACAGCGATAAAACCTCAGCCCATCCACACACAATGACCAACCGTCCTTGCAGTCCTTTAGCCTGATGAATGGTCATCACCCGAACAGCATTTACGCTCTCATCGACAACATTAATATCTTCTCCAAAATCCGAATCCCACTTACTTTCAGCGCGCTGGCGCTGTTTCAATAACCAAACCAACGGTGCCATCAACCCTACTTCCATTTCTCGTTGGAAACTTCCCAAAAGACGATCGATTCGAATAATAGGACGACCTTCCGGATCCCTAGAATCACTATAGGAAACCAGAGGAATAAAATTTCGGACCTGTTGTAGCCATTCAGTCAGTGTTAATTCTTTATACTTGTCCACCAGTTGACGAATTTTCTTGATCTGGATCTCTACCTGCTGGGGCAAAAACTCAGGTAATTGGCTCTGGCTGTGAAATAAACGGTTTGGAGAAATTTCTTTCAATAGCGCATAAATATCTGGATCTGACAAATAAATAAAAGGACTCCGCAAAACAGCAGCAACAGCCAGACTGTCTTCGGGATTAAGAAGCACAATTAAAAAATTCAATACATCTAAAACTTCCGGTTGACAATAAAATATCTTAGCCCCAACACTCACAGCAGGAATCTCAGACTCTTGAAGAATCGGTAACAAAGCTTTAAGTTCCTGATTGTCTCTGACCAAAACTAAGATATCAGCATATTTTGTGTCCGGCTGATCTTCGTACTCCTGGATGATGCGGAGAGTTTCGTAAGCAGCGCACTCCCGAGCTAAATCAACGTTTTTCAACTCGTTTCCCTCAGTATCTTTGTCGATGAAAATCCATTCCGGGCGTCTTTTTTGATCGGGACGATACGGAAGCAAGCTGTCATTTTCGTCAGTCAAAGTGACCAATCCATTAAAAAAATAGTTTGTAAAATCGGTGATCTGTCGCGTACTACGAAAATTAGTCTTTAAATGGAAGCTTTCAGGCGGTCGGGTACAACCCGTACGCCTCTGGTAGTTATTATGAAAATCGGTAATAACCGGAACATCTGACCCTCTGAAACCATAAATTGATTGTTTTTTATCTCCCACAAAAAAACCAAGAACTTCGTGCGGATCCTGTACATCCTTGGTCAGGAGTGCCTGAAATAGTCTAAGTTGGGTGCGGGCGGTATCCTGAAATTCATCTACCAGTATGGCTCGAAGTCGGGCTTGTTCAGTTCGACGAATTCTAGGATTTTCCTCCAATAGTTTAACGGCTAACTGGATCATTTCATCAAAAGTAACTAACTCTAATTCTCGCACTCCAGCCCCATCAGCCCAGTTGATAAAACGCTCTAGAAACTTCACCCATATCTTCCAGGGTTCATTGAATTGTTTGGCAATACAAATTCGAGCTGCTAGAGAATAAAAATGGGTCCACGACTGAAAATACTGAGCATGGAAAGAATCAAGTCCTTCAATGGCCTTTTTAACACCTTGGTTGGGAGAGCCATTCAAAAATAAATATCCCTTACGCTCGTACATCAAAGAACACAACTTCACCCAAGCACCCACTTTCTTGGAGGATATGTCATGAACTATTTGATCCAGACTATTTCGTACTTCATTAACCGTAGCTGAATTAAGATGTCCAAGGGCCTGAACTAGTGCCTGCACGGCCTCGACCAACTGGTCAGCTTGTTTTTGATCATCCAAAGGGACATTTTTAGCTTCCTCAACGATCCAGGGAAACTGATAACTCCATTTAAGCCAATCGCTGATCTTGTCGATCGGTACCACCTTCGCTACACTTACCAATTCCTTCTGAGCCTTAGGATTCTCCATAACAACACGTTGCCACCAGTAGTCCACCAACTGATCTTTTGCTCCGACCAAATTATCTTCATCGCCCTCACGAGCAAAACGAGCTTTGGGCGGAATTCCAGTCTGCAACGGATAGCGTCGAAGGATAGAACTGGCAAAACTATGTATGGTGGAGATCTGCAGCTCCGCTGCCAATTCCCCTAAAACCTGTGCTCCGTCGCGAAGACGTAAATATAGGGTCCTATCATCGTACTGATTGTCCTTGTCAGTTAAATTTTTTAAAACATTTTTTACAATCTTTAAAAATAAGAGATCTGGATTCTTTGCTTCCAAATCGGAAAAGCTAGAAACCATAGTAATCTTGTCCAAATAACCATAGAGCCGTGTCTGCATTTCGGCGGCCGCTTTACGAGTAAAGGTAGTCAAAACCAAGGAACGGATAATTACCTTTGCCGCCTTTAATTGCTTTGAACGAGAGGTTGCACTATACAGGGTGGACTCCAATCCCATTGGAGTCTCTTTTTCACCCTCCCCTTGAGAAAAAAAAGGAGCATTTAAAAGCAAATATAAGGCACGCAAAGCAAGGGTTTGAGTTTTCCCGGTACCCGCACTTGCCCACACAAACGCATGATTGGCAGTCATAATTGCCTCTTCCCTGTCTTTAAAATCAGGAACTTTATCTACACTCATTTTTTACCCTTCGGCTGAGAGGATTGGAGCATTGAATTCAAACGGGAAGACATTTTTTGACGAAAAAAATCAGCGTAGCGCTCATAGGCTCCCTGATCAAAACGCCGACAAAGAGAACCATACTGACAATATGAACAAGGCTTAGCTTTAATTTTTAATCGTTCCATAGTCTGATCAGGAGTTGGTACATACATTCCATTTCTCAGAATTTCGGCTAATGGTTTTAAGAACTCTTCGATCTTCTCTTCATGAGGGACCGGTTTTTCGCTGGGAGGAGAATCCTTCAAATATACAAAAGAAAAATCTGCTGACCCAGATGAATTCTTTTTGCTCTTCGAAAAAATCCAAGGGTAGAGAATAGGTTGGATTGTATACCCTAGGCGAACCTCTTTGGACAATGATGCTGCTTTTTGGCTAGAACCACTTTTGTAGTCAAAAATATAAAAATTATTGCCCTGTTGGTCAATACGATCAATCTTTCCTGAGATATTTACTCCTTCTAGCCCCGGAAATGGGACTCGCAGTTTAAGCTCAAGATCGACTAAAAACCGATCAACCTCATTCTCTGCATTTTCCCGATTGGCCACCGTTTCAAAATAATCCTTCAGGAGATTCTCAAGACTATTGATTGCCAATTGAGAGAAAGGAATCGGGATAATCTTTAGACGAGCTAACAGGTGGTTTGGCAAAGAGGCCATAACTTTTTTCAATTTTTTTGCATCACTCTCGAGCAATTGCTCAGCAATTTTTTGCAGCGGCACTTCCTGACCCCGATAAGGCTGCATCAAGAACTCCAAACATTTATGGACCAAATTCCCCCAATCCAGCGGACTTAATTGGTTTGAAAACTCCAAAGGCACTAGAGGTGTCCACTTAACAAGCCCATTTGCATAGTAACGAAAAGGACATTTAGCCAACTCTTCCAGGGCAGTAACATTGACCTTCTGCTCCTTATGATTGAGGACAGGCATAGCCGCTTCTGGAACATAACCATTCCAGACTGCTTCTCTCTTCCTGTTTCTGTCTGATTCCAAGTGATAGAGGTCAGAAGGAGCGGATAATATTTTGGTTTTATTTGATTGCATGAAATCAAGAAAAGCAGGAGGCAAGAACAATCCTTTGGGATCTAGCTCTGACAAATACGTTGCCTGATCGACAGGACCGCGGGGCATTCTCCTCTTATCCTTCTCCACTTTAGGGTTATTACTTTCCCAGACCTGAACATAGCGCTGCACCCAAGGAGTAGGAGCAACACTACGTCCCATCTCATCACTTTCTGGAAT
>CAZFLB010000226.1:0-17341 GCA_964518945.1 uncultured Acidobacteriota bacterium
TGCTTGATCCAAACTCCATGAAATGTTCGAAACCACAACAACTTACTCAATCTTGCAATAACGTTAGCCCCAGACCTCACTAATGCCTTCATCAAATCCAAATAGTTAGTCTGCTCCTCAGTGACAGTTGTGGGAGGATACCAGGTTCGAGCCGCCCATTGCGCATCAACAACAGCATACAAGGGCGTTAAACCAGTATTGCTGGCCAAATTCGGATCGGCACCTTGTTTCACCAGATACATCGCCACATCAAACTTGCCATTGATAATAGCGGCAGCAACAGCACTCAAGTTGTCGGCTGCATTAACCCGGTTTACATCCGCCCCAGCGGAAACTAATTCTTTAGCAACGGCCAAGTGTCCCTCACGTGCCGCAAACTGAAGTGCCGTATTTCCACCCATTGTTGGCAAACTCCTAGAACCCTCACGACGAAACTCCCTAGAATCTTTCTCTCTATATCGATATTCCCTCTTGATAATTTCAGTGACGTTAGTAGTCAGGTCTAGTTCTGAGCCATGCTCTATAAGGATTCTCACTACTTCCGTTCGGCCTCGCGCTGAAGCAAACATCAAAGCCGTCTGTCCATTAGTCGTGTCTTTTTTATTCACCTCAGCACCCCGCTCTAGCAATGTCTTAACTGCATCCACATTACCGGCGGCGGCTGTAAGCATGAGCAACGTCGACCCATTAGAGTTAGTGCTATCAACATCAGAACCAGCATCAAATAACAGTTCCAACATTAGAGCACTGCCATTCTTCGCAGCCATAAACACTGGCGTAAGCCCACCGAGACGAGTTGTTGCATTAACGTCAGCTCCAGCTTCGATAAGATCGCTGGCCGCATCAAGCTCATCCCAATAGGCAGCCCAATGCAGTGCAGTACTGCCATCACCTTGAGCTAAATCAACATCTATTGTTTGCTCAAGTAAAGAACGCACGGTTATCCAATCTCTTTTCATTGCGGCATCTGAGATTGTTACAGACAACGGAGCGGCATCCAATGAAAACGCCAAAGCAAATATAGTAGCGAGACAAATGTTAATACGAGAGAAAGTAAACTGAGGGTAACCAGTCTTAGGAAACACTCTTCCAACCTCCACGAAGTTTACACAGGTAAACTGCCAGTACTGTCGCCGACATGATCTAGGTCCATCCCTAACTTGTGTAAAGCAGTCAGCAATATATTGGCCTGTGGCGTCTCATTGGGACACCGGAGGTGCATATTACCTTCAAGTTGTCCAGATGCATGGCCCATCAATACCATTGGTACGCGCTTATGACCATGAATATTGCCATTACCCATCGGACTGCCATACATCACTAAAGAGTGATCTAATAAATTACCGTTACCTTCTGGAGTACTTCTTAATTTCTCCAAAAAATAAGCAAGCAGACCTACGTGATAACGATTAATCTTGGCCTGATCTTCTATATTCGATGGTTTCTGCTGATGGTGAGAAGAAGTATGGAACGGGGTATCGCTACCACTAACAGCGAATACGCGATTGCTCGTGTCTCGACTTAATTTAAACGCAGAGACCCGAGTCACATCAGCGGCAAAAGCAAGAACCTGTAGATCGTACATCAGTTTAACGTGCTCTTCCCACGACTCAGGAACACCAACAGGAGCAGTGGGCAAACTCCGCTCAAACGGATGAGAAGAGTTGTATTGTTCGATCATTTGAATTCGCCGCTCAATCTCTCTTATGTTTTCCAAATAGTCGTTAAGTCTCCTACGATCAGCAGCATCTAAGTCTCCCTTTAGGCGCGCAACATCATGGCTAATAGTATCTAAAATGCTTTTATTAACCTCGCGCCGTGCTGCACGGTCTTCCGCAGAGCCACCTGTTCCAAACAACTCTTCAAAAGCTAATCTTGGGTCTCTCGTCATCGGCAATGGTGTCGTCGGTGAAGACCAAGAAATTGTATCCATGTACACACAGCTATAGTGGTAACCACAAGTACCAGAAGAGTCCAGGTTTTCTATACTTAGTTGAATCGATGGCAACGGGGTATCCTGACCAAACCTCTTTGCATACATCTGGTCAATAGAAGTCCCGTTTTCCACATCAGAACCCTCGGTTTGCTTTGCATGCACCCCCGTCAGAAAAACGGCACTGGAACGGAAATGATCCGCTCCCACCTCTTCTGCTGTTATAGCATCCGCCTGAGCACAATCTGTATCGCTTATTATCGTCGTATATTCGCGAAAGGACTCCAACGGTTTTAGAATTTTTGTATATTCAAAATCGCGTCCCTCTTTTGCCGGCGACCACAGTTTATGTTTCTCTCCATAAACGGTACTACCAGCTGAACCATGAACGATCTCAACAGCCGCAAACCGGCTTCTTGGAACAGCAGAGGTTTTCCTTAAAGGAGTTAAAGCTGGAACCATAGAATCCAGCAACGGTAGTGAGATAGCGGCTCCGATTCCACGAAGCACCTTACGCCTTGAAACATGTTTTTTTGTAATGAACATGCCCCAGCCCTCCTAAATATTAGGTTTTACTAATTATATAGTTATTGATTGTATTCTGCTTGTTCCTCATCCAAAATCACGTCCAGTGTTCTCATCTGAAAAGGTGCACTCTTAACGATACCTAGCACGAAAGTGGAAAAATGATTGTTAGAGTGGCTAGCCTCACGGCTGATTAACCTTACAGTTGGCATATCTCGATAATCCAAAACTCTACCAAGACCATACGCTAAAAGACCCTTAGCAAAAGAACTCACAAAAGCCTCTCGCCTTTCTAATAGAGCACGTCTTAAGCTAGCGGGACCATCAAGCTTGGTTCCATCATACATTTGAGCCCTTGGATCAATAGTCAATCCACCGTCACTAACTCTCCATCGACCAGTCGCATCAAAATTCTCCAGCGTCAAACCAATCGGATCCATAATCTGATGACATGCCGAACAAGCTGGATTCTCCCGATGCTCTTCCATTCGTTCACGTACAGTAAGAATTCGCTGATTATTGACTGACTCTTTTAGTGCAGGGACATCCGCAGGCGGATTTGGTGGTGGAGCACCAACAAGCACCTCAAGAACATAGCTGCCCCGTGCAACCGGAGACGTTCTCGTCGCCAAGGATGTAACCGTTAAAAATGCTCCTTTCCCTAACAGACCAAAACGATTGGGGTCATCCAATTCCACCCGACGAAAACGATTACCTAGAACGTTAGGAATCCCGTAATGTTCAGCAAGAGTCTCGTCTACATATGTGTACTCCGCCGTAAGTAAATCAAGGACATTACGATCCTCCCGAATGATGCTATCAAATAATAACTCAACCTCACGTCTCATCGCATAAGCCAAATTCTTTGTGTAGTTTGGAAAAATAGTCGGCTCAGGATGTATTTCTTCTATCTTCGACAAATGCAACCACTGAGCTGCAAAGTTAGTTGCAAGAGTACTCGCTTGGGGAGCAGACAACATTCGCTTTACTTGTTGTTCAAGCACAACTTCGTTCGAAAGTTTTCCCTTACTAGCTATGTCTAACAGCTCTTCGTCAGGAGCCGTGCTCCACAAAAAATAGGACAAGCGCGAAGCAAGCTCTATGTCGCTGATCTGGTATCGACTACCCGGGGTAACATCCCTAGGAACGCGCTCGAACCTAATTACAAATTCTGGTTTAGCGATAATCGCCTGAACACCAGTTCGAACTCCTGTCTCAAAGTCTCCACCTTGTCGGCCGACATCATACATTTCCATCAGACTTTCAAGATCTCCCCTCGTGACCGGACGGCGAAAAGCACGAGTTGCCAAATTCGATAGGATCTCGTCAGCACATGCGCGTTCCATGGAAGAGTCGTCTGGATAGCAGGTAAAAATCTTCTGTCGGCTGGGGGTTGCCGAAATTCCAGTGACATTGATAGGCCCGGTTACAGTAAGCGTCTGCAAATGAGGCAAGGCTGTCATGCCTGCATGGAGTGCAATGCTACTATCCATCAGTGTCTGATTTACAAGGTGATATTGGTCTTCCACTGGGCCGTCAAACATCGAAACAAATGCAGCCGCAACCTGACGTGGACCTGCCTGAATCTTAATAGGGGATGTCACCATGAGAGTTGAAGACTCTTCTTGAAGGGGGTCAATAGTGAAAACAAAAACCCGCTCACCATCAACAGAGATCTCAATTTCCTGGCCTTGAAGTGACTCAGGAAGATTTGAGCCAATCAATTCTCCGGTGTAGTAATAATGTAACTCAATTCCAAAGGTATATTCACCATCTGCCGGAAAGTTGTGCACAGCCCCCAAACCACCCCTAGTCCCAAACGGCGTCCCGGGCACATGTTTCATCTGGTTTTCTACTTTGGGAACATTAAACTTGGTCATAATGGCCGGAGCAGCAGTGTCCCCTACTGCCAAACGAGAAATCTTGTCAGCAGCTCGTACATATGCCTGCATCAATGCCGGTGTAACAGCCAAAGCGTCTGATAAATTATCAAAGCCACCTGTTCGACTGTCAGGAGGTAGAATAGCTTCAACATCTACTTCAATACTTAACAGATCTCTAATCGAATTTCGATATTCCCTGCGATTCACGCGATGTAAGATCGGAGCTTTCGTATAGGGTTGCACCGAAGCCACTGCATCAACCCTCTTTTCAAGAGAACTTGCCAGAGATTCCAACGCAACTTTTTCTCGACGAGGTAAACCAGATCGCGGCATCATCCCCGCACGCAATTTCCGAATAACCTTCTCAGCTGTTTCCGCATTCTGAGCAGGATTTTCGATATCCAAAGTCTCCCACGAAAAACCGCCTGATCTCGTAACGGTATCGTGACAAACAACGCAGTATTGGTCGACGAGCACTCTCTCTCGTTCCAATTGAGGAGATTTTTCTGCAGATGCAACCGAAACAACAAACATAACAACGGCTAACCCAAGCCCGCTTCGAGTTATCATTTGTGTTATTGACATACCGTCAAATTATTCAGAACACGAATTTTCATTCCAGCAATAACTACTTAATCACTACATATTTATTGTACGATCAATGACACAACCCAGCAACTTGTTACTGAAATCAAATCGAAGCCTCAACAGATAAGCAAACACTGCTCAGTATCTTTGAATTAACACCTCAGGACAGCGATGCCATCCCAGTCATAACCAACCTTGCTGTGCGACCAACTCTAGCAGTTGCCAGACGCGTCCCATCGTATTTAACACCAACATCCATAACCCCATACGGGTGTGCAATACGAGTCACAGAAGATTCCAACCTGGGAACAATCGTATCGCTAATTCTACCTGCTACAGCAGTACATATAGCAGCAGTAACCGCATAAGAGCGGTGAACTGTGCGCATCGCAATCATACGCGCCTGGATGTCATGAGTAGACTCAGGTTCAAACAAGCCACCACTAGTTTTATAATCGGATGCCCTAGAAACAACTACTAGCTTAGGAATACCCGGAGAAAATGGTATCCCTGCGCACGACGCCCCAATTTTTCTCAGTTGATCAAGGAGGTCGACCAGCCCGGAACGCGATTCTATTTCACCAGGAAGTTCCGTACCAACAAGACCAACAGCAGCAGCATTAACAAAAACAACTGGGTTGGCTGCATCAACTATTGACACTTCGTATTCTCTTCCATTCTCCGTAGTTAGAACATCTCTCGAATTGCCAGTCGGTAACAACCCATGCCCCGCAGACCCTGATGGCTCATGCCAATCGCAATCGATTCGGGCAGAAGTACCAGGAACACCGGGGATCGAATAGTCCCCCCCCATAACAACACTATTTCCGTTCGTCGGTATATGAACATCTACTCGGACCCCTGTGTTACGGCGCACAATTCGAACTACTGTCACTGGGTCATGTTTTTGAAGAAGCCCAGAATTGACAGCAAACAAACCAGCGGCGGAAGTGAGGTTGCCACAATTTCCACTCCAATCCACAACTGGGCGTTCAATCCCAACTTGCGCAAAACACATAGCAACATCAACACCCGTCTCGGAATCAGTTGGACGGGACAAAATCATAGCTTTGCTAGTTTGAGAGTTGGCACCACCAACTCCATCGATTTGACGCCTATCAGGACTACCCAAGACCCTTAACAAGATCTTCTCCTGCTCCTTCTGCGAACTTGGAAGATCATCTGCTAAAAAAAAGACCCCTCGACTTGTTCCGCCGCGATAAATTCGACAAGGAATTTGATTAATCTGTTTCTGACCAATGTTCATCAGCTATTACGGACAGGAAATTTCTGTAGCTCTTCAATCTCTAAAAGTGCATTCCTAATATTCACTTTTAACTCTTTAGAAGGTTTGCAGTCTAGAGCATCCATAAAGTGTTGATACGCAGCCGTTGATTCCCGAAAAACGTGAAGTTGTAGTAAACCTGCAGCTACATGGGACTCAGCTGCTCTTGGTCCCAGAGGATAATCTCTCAAGTGTCTCTGGTAAACAGTAAGTGCCGCTCTCGAATGCCCATTTCTAGCTAGCCAATCCCCTAACTCAAGCGATTCATCTGGTTTCAAAAGCTGCTTAGTCTGTGTAGGCGACAAGTTGAAATACAAACGACTCGCTTCTCCAAAGTCACCCTCTTGAAAAGCTTGAGACATGGCTGTCTGTTTTGAGTTGAGACCCGTGACTTTCTCGGTCTTACCACGATACTCTTTTGGTGGGGACATAATCTCGCGTCGGTCTCGAATAAATGCAATCCCAACACCCGCGAGAAAACCTCCGATATGTGCTCCGTGAGCAACACCTCCACCACTTCCCGAAGCAGCAAGAAATGGAAGTATATTGCTGACCACCAGATAAAAACCCAAGACCCAACGCGCCGGTAGCATAATGACTCGAACGAAATAGAACAAAAACATGAGCACACGCACTTTGTTATGTGGAAACCAGACAAAGTAACATCCAAGAACTCCAGATATCGCCCCAGATGCGCCGACAAGAGGGACTGGCGAATCAGCAGCAAATAAAGCGTGAAATAATGTCGCTGCGACACCACTTACAAGATACCAACCTAGAAAGGCTACTGAACCGAGCCTGTGCTCCACATTGTCACCATAAATCCAAAGAAACAGCATGTTACCTAGAAGATGCATAAGGCCACCATGTAAAAACATCGACGTAAAAAGTGAAACAACCGATGGCATAGCCGGCCTATATCCATAATCAAGAACCAAAAGATCGTAGGAAGAGATTCCAAGTTGCTCGATGTTGACTCCTGAAGGAAGGTCTCGTTTCACTAAGCTGACATATTCCGAGAGGGATGGATTGCTTAGGTCTGCAGCGGTGGACATGAGCGGAAGGCTCACAAAAACAAAAATAGCGATATTCAAAACAATGAGTGCGTAGGTAACAAAAGGCGTGCCACGCGGATTAGGTTGATCACCAATCGGAATGAACATCGAATAAACTATACCTTAATAAAATCGTATCATTCGAACGAGCTACGTTTATATAAAACTTCATTCGATGAACCTCAACTGAAACCTAGATAATAGGACTCAATGAATGCTAAATCGCTTTAGATACATGTTAGTCATCATGAAACCAGACTAGTTGATTCCGGCAAGCGCTGCAGCAACTGCTTGCGGATAAATCTCCATTACATCGTCTTCGATACGAAGTGAAACAGAAGGGTGACCGTCATGGTCTGTTATGCCACGGTTAATTACTACATATGGGACGCCTTTGTTAGCAGCAATAAGTGGGAACGAAGCAGCAGGATACACTGACAAGGTAGTCCCTAAAGCAACTACCAAGTCGCACTTTCCCAAACATCTCTCAACACGTGCCAAGTCTAAAGAACGAAGGTTTTGACCAAAACTGATCGTTGCAGGCTTCAAATATCCACCACAAGAGCATATGGGGGCTTGCCGTGTTCTGCTGTACCTATCCATATGAACTCCAGATTCGGTAAAGCCGTGACAGCTCATACATTCCACCATACTATTCGTACCATGGAGTTCTACGAGACGGTCGTCAGAGGTACCTGCTCGTCGATGAAGACCATCAATGTTTTGTGTCACCACCATCTCAACCTTACCCACACGCTCTAGATGATAAATAGCTTGATGAACCGAATTGGGAGTAGCGTCTCTAAACAAAGGCCACACCTCATACTTTTGTTCCCAGTACTCATCACGTGCACCCTGAGAATTCATGAAGTCCTCAAAAAGAACCGGTTGATGTTTCTTCCACAATCCTTGAGGTCCCCGAAAATCCGGAATACCACTACCAGTAGAAACACCAGCCCCTGTAAAAACAAAAATTTGGTTAGAGCACTTCAGAAATTCAATCAACCTATTAATCTGTTGCACAAAGAGTTATAAAACACCTGGCTTCAGACTTGTAAGGTCGCCGATACGGACTGGAGTGCCTGTTTTCGCGCTATTACGTGCACCAATTCCTAGCAACACTGACATTGCACCATCTCTAAGACCAGCCCGCTGTTCAAAAGGATCAGGACCGTCCAAATCTCTAAAAATATGATCGAGCATAAGCTTATCTCCACCACCATGACCACCTGAAGCTATCGGCACTTTAATTAGATTCGTCTCACCGAAGTTATCCGTAACACGAATCTCATCGTAGTTTTCCATTGGCCAAGGCTGCCGGTGGCGAAGCCAAGCCTCTAGTCGTCCTTGCGTTCCATTAAAAGCAACTCTATACCCCTCATAGGGTGAATAAGTTGTTAGCGAATAACTAACTTGGACTCCATTGGTATAACCAATACTGGCTGTCATCTTATCGAAAATGTCAATTTCCTTAGACCAAACACAACCGTCGCGAATGTAACCATCATACTCTTCATTTTCGACGTAAAGATTAACAAGGCGATTTTGAGAGTCAAGAAATCCTTTGCCTCCTGTTATATCCCAATAATATTGGCAGTCCTTTTGATGGGAGCATCCTCGACACTTTGAAGAGCGGAATGAATTATTGTGCCCATAGTGTTCGAGAGCTCCTTGCGCATAAACGGTCTCAGGTTCCGATCCAATCCACCAATTCAAAAGATCAAAGTGATGACAAGATTTGTGAATAAACAAACCGCCGGAATAGCGCTCCTTACCATGCCATCTTCGGAAATAGTCAGCGCCGTGGTGAACATCCAAGTAATAATTCAAATCAACCGACGTCAATTTTCCGATTCGTTTTTCCATCAAAAGCTGTTTTATTCTTGCTCGGTAGGGCGCATATCGATAGTTATGCGCAACCACAAGGTCACGACCAGTCTGCTTCTGAGTATCCAGAATAGACTGAAGCTTCGATTCATCGGTTGTCAGTGGCTTTTCAGTAATAACATCAGCTCCAAACTTCATCGCAGCTACAATCTGCTGATCATGAGTGCTATCCGTCGTAGTAACTACAACTCGATCTGGTTTTGTCTTAAGAAGCATCTCATCAAAGTTCGTAAATGTCGGACAATTCACCCCAATGTAATTTTTTCCATAGGACAAGCGCCCGGGATTGATATCGCAGAGCCCTACAAACTCAACTACATCGCTATAATCTCTTTTAAGTCCGCGCCCCCACATATCGGTACCTCGGACCCCAGTGCCAACCAAAGCTATGCGCATCCGCTTATCAGGTTTCAAGCCCATAAATGCAGACCCGCTAGTGACAATGAAAGCTCTTCGTGAGAACATACTTCCCTCCCGCAACTTCCGGACTTAGACCCGTAAATAATACATCACCGAAATGAAAGCCAACGAAAAATACAAAACTATTATTTCGCCTTATAGAATCTGCCCGCTCGGAGCACACATCGATCATCAAGGTGGACCAACACTTGGAATACCTTTAAATTTACACACCACTCTACGATATTGCCCAACAGATGACAGTATGGTTGATATAACCAGCGCCAATTTTCCAGGGACAGCACATATCGACTTAAACGAACCAAAACTTTCAGAAGAAAACTGGAGTCGTTATTGCTCTGCAGCCATCCTATCCCTAAGAGAAAAGCTCCCTACCAATCCAAAAGGTATTGTCGGACACATCACAGGAGCTGCCCCTGGCAACGGCCTTAGTTCTTCCGCTTCTGTCTTACTTGCATACGTCAAAGCGCTCGCAAATACTAACGATCTAGAACTATCACAAAGCGAACTAGTTGATGTTGCTTTACGTGCAGAACAAAAGCACATAAGAATCAATGTGGGCATTCTAGATTTCGCAACGATTGTGGGCGGGAAACGAGACCACGTCCTAGCTATCGATGGACGGAGTCAAAACTGGCAACCAATACCTCAAAGCGAGCATGCCCCACCCTATGAAATACTCGTTGCGTTCTCTAGTACTACCCGCAATCTTTCGAACACACCTTACAACAGTCGTGTCAACGAATGCTTTCAAGCCGCACAAACATTAGCAGAGCTATCAGGATTTCCCGAAACAAAGGGTTTACATGACTTGCCTGACCATTTATTTGAAAGATACGAACACAAACTTACAGAAGTTCAGGCTAAACGAGCAAGACATTTCTTTACGGAGAGAAAACGTGTTTATGAAGGCATAGAAATGTGGAAGCGCGGTGATCTAAAACAATTTGGGAAATTAATGAACCAGTCTTGTGAAAGTTCGATCGAAAACTGGGAGGCTGGATCCGATGAGATCATCGCTATCCAAAACGCTTTGCTTGGTGCGCCGGGTGTCTTCGGATCACGTTTTAGCGGAGCAGGGTTTGGAGGATGCGTTGTCGCCCTAGTCCAAAGGGTAGATGCTATTGCGCACCACATCCCCGGAAAAGTACTCCGAGCAACTAGCGATGAAGGTCTGCGCGAACTATGAAAGCGATTTTACTTTGCGCTGGGTTCGGAACAAGGCTATACCCACTTACGATTAATAGGGCAAAACCCCTCCTAACTGTTGCTGGGAAGCCAATCGTCGAACACTTAATCGATCAACTTGCAACAACAGGACATATCGATTCATTCATCATCGTCAGCAATGGGAAATTTGTAAACGATTTCAATGTGTGGGCCAACGGTCGTTTCCAAGTCATCTCGGACGGATCGATGAGTAACGATACTCGACTCGGCACTGTTCAAGACTTGAGTTACGCCATCAAGAAGGAGAGCCTCGCAGGGGCTACTATTATTGCGGCCGGGGACAATTTGTTCCGTTTTGACTTTGAAGATTTCTTCGATGATTATTTCAAAAATCCAAGGAATCTGATCTTACGATATCGAGAAGAAGACAAAAAGAAACTCAGTCGTACCGGTGTCGTAGAAATAGAAAAAGACGGGAAGGTTATTAGTTTTGAAGAAAAACCCAAGAGACCTCTTACAAAATGGGCTTGTCCTGCCTTCTACCTTCTAGAGACCGAAGGGCTAAACTCAGCAAAAGACTACTTACTCGAAAATCCACAGGCCGATTCCATTGGATCTTTTATCGGTTGGCTCTCCAATCGTATGCCCGTTTTCACACATGAAATGCGGGGAAGTCGGTTAGACATCGGCGACATCGAAGGATACAGAAACGCCGACTCTTGGATGATCGGAAATGCTTAACCAAATGATATCGACGTTAAAAAAATACCTGTAGGTGAAAATCCTTGGGGTATTGCAATTGAACCAGCTTCTTGAACAAGATAACCAGTTTTTTAACAGCGCGAACAAAATACCAACTCAAAGTTAGACCCTATCTTCCGTAAACAATACTTGGGAGCCACAAGATATATTGAGGTAACAGGACAACAGACAAAATTCCTAAAAACAGAATCCCTATAAAAGGCCAAATTGCACGGTAAACGTGTTCGATTTTCACACCACTAGCTGCAGAGGCAATGAAAAGGTGGAGACCCACCGGTGGGGAGATCAAAGCTAATTCGATATTAAGAATCAGGAAAATTCCATAATGTACAGGGTCAATACCAAGATTAAATGCTATCGGCGCCAATATAGGTGTCGTCATCACATTCAATGAGATACCTTCCAAAAACATTCCTAGAAAGTAAAGTGCTGCAGTTACGGCAAGAAGGAATTGCACACCCGAAAGTTCCATACTACTAATCGCCTCTACCAGCCTGTGAGACAACCCAAACAGAGTGAGTGCTTTTCCAAACACCGTGCCACCAATTAAGATAAAGAGAATAGAACCTGTTGTTTTCGCTGTCCGAGCAAAAACTCCAGGCAAATGATTCCAATTGATCGTACGGTAAAAGAAACATCCCATTAACAATGCAAACAAAGCAGCTACCGCACTAAGTTCCGTCGCAGTAAAACGACCTGTATAAAAGCCGCCAAGAATCACAAAAAGGACGCCCACTAGTGGAAAAATTCGAAAAAGATGTACTCGAGCAGCTGCCCAGTCTTGTTTTTGAGTCGAACCGCCAACACCCAAACGCCTTGACACAAAGCCTACGTAAACCATCATGGCGGTTCCAAGTACAAGGCCTGGAACGACACCCGCAAACATCAACGCGCCAATTGATGTATCAGTGAGGGACCCGTAAATGATCATTGCAATGCTTGGCGGAATCAGTATCGCAAGCGTTGCAGAAGAAGCAACAACTGAAGCAGCAAACCCAGGTGAAAATCCATCGTCAGTCATCCCATCGACACCAATCCGGGAGAACGCTGCAGCATCTGCAGCACTTGACCCTGATGCACCAGCAAAGAGCATCGTACCCGCGATAGTCGCGTTTGCAATACCACCCGGCAAGTGGCCAAGCCATGCTCGGCCCGCATCAAACAACATGCGTATCAACCCGCTCGCAATAAATAACTCTGCCGCTAATACGAACAATGGAATCGAAATAAGGGTGTAATGCCGTGGAGCATCGACGATGATCCGTACAACAGGAAGAAACGTCCGTTCCCCCGCAAGTGACATAGTGAAAGCCCCAGCTAAAATCAGAGCGAATCCGATCGGCACCCTAACGGCAAGAAGGAAAAGTAACACTAAAAATGGAAGAGCATCAGTCAATTCCATCATCGTTTTACAAGTCGTATGGTCAGGTGGATACACCAAAATACCAACCCACAAGCTACTATTGCGGTAGGGAGGGCGGATGGCATATTGAATAGTTCAGGCACACGGATATGAGCACGTGCTGCCTGAGCGGAAGCCGTCACAGATCTTTCCGCCAGGAAAGCACACCACACAGCCAATCCAAAAGTAACAACTGTCGCAAGACCACTACGCCAACGCACTAGAAATTTGTCCACGAAAATACCTACGCTTAGGTGACGGTCACTAGACAACATCGCGCCACTCCCAAAAATCGCCAGCACAACCAGAAGTTCCATCGGCAGCTCGAGCAGCCATTCTGAAGTAGGTATTCGGAAGGTACGAGCTACCACTGAACCTAATGCACAAAGAAGAGCACCCACAAGAGCCACAGACGCAATCAACAATTCGAATGAGGCTAACGCCTTATCTAAGATAGTTAGTTTTAACCTCACTCAGATAATACCGCCGCGTATTCTAGGTTCCACTCATCGATTAGAGACTCTATTCGAACAAGAAATGCTGATTCTTCGTCTAGAGTGAGACTAACCAATTCACCATCCTGAGCCTCACGAACAGTCCGTTCCATCTTTCCAAGAGAAGCCTTAAGAATCCCATAGTAAACAGAAGTTGCTTCTTTTACTAGCTCTCTAATAACCACACGATCTGGAGGATTTAATCCATTCCAAAACGTCTCATTTACTACCCAGACGTAGGTCGCACGAGAAGGCCACACAACAGCCTTTGGTGCAACCTCATAGAACTTGCCCGCAACAAACGTGTACAGAGTCGTGTAAATCGCATCAGTTACGCCTTGCTGAAGCGCAGTATAAACTTCTTCAATGGGCAACCGTATCGTCGCTGCCCCAAGTGCATTCCATGATCTTGCAAGAAGATCGTGCCCAGAAGAGCGGATTTTTGTTCCTACAAAATTAGCCGGTGCTCGCAGCAACTTTTCCCGAGCCGCCAAAACCATTGGCCCTTCATCCCATAACGCAAGAAGCACTAAACCACGGTCCTTCAGTTTTACCTCAACACGATCACGAAATGGCCCATCCAAAAATTTACGAAAATGAACCTCGTTTTCGAAAAGAAATGGGATGTCTACTGCACGAAAGGAGTCGTCCATCATAATGAAATGAGTCTCTGGCTCCATTGCCATCTCGATGTCACCCAGTGCTGCCGCCTGTACGGCTTGTCGAGCACCGTATAGTTGCCCGCCAGGAAACATTTTCGTGATTAATCTTCCGTTAGTTCGTTGTGAAAGACGCTTTCCAAAATCATTACTTGCTATTACACGAGGGTGCATAGCATTTACCGCCTGCGGGAAACGCACCTGGAGAGCGCTATCACCTGAATCGACACACGAAATCGATAAAACGATGAAAAACGTTAGTAGGGGAAAAAGAAAGCAGCGTGTCAGCATGGTTGTACTTTCCATCTCACATCCACAGTACAACTACCTTGCTGGGAAAACCAGCAAATCCCTTCATTAACCATATCTAGTCGAAGAAGATACTCCCCAGGCTGTTTTGGAGCATTCACTGTAAGTTCAACCATTGCTTCATCACCCAAAGACATCGCGGTCGGTAAAGCTGCTCGGCCAAAGTCAGCATCGATCAAATCACCGACACTGTCCAGCAAATTCGCTCCAAGACTAACCTCACCACGCCCTCTACTTCCCTTCGTCAACCAAACTGTACTCGTCAAGTTTTTAACAGTGACTTTTATGCTGACTGGAAGAGAAGCTCTTGATGAAATCACTGTTGTTTCTGGCACAATCTCCGCCAGCTGACTGCGAGGGTTCATTGATGTCACAGCATATGGTCCTTTACGAAACACTCCAATTGGCCCCGTCAGTACCGATTTGCGAATAAAATTTGCTGGAACCAGCCACGACAGTCCTCGAAGAAAACTCCGCATTCTTCCCATGGAAAGGGTAAGAATTTCTGGTTCCAACGGTGGGATCGCAAGCTCCACATTATAGAATCCGGCAGCTTTCGCAGTCTGAAAGAACTGCTCTAAATCAAGATCTTCCTCTAAAATTCCGTGAGCGGCTTCATTCGATGATTCTTCAGTAGTTGCATGTCCTATCCCAGGTTCAGCAAAACCAAAACGACCTTGTGGTGACAAAATTCTGTGAAACTCGTTTAACAATTCCATTGGGTTTGGGAAATGATGAAACGCGTCATAAACCACGACAAAATCATACTCGCCATCTTTAATGTCAATCTTATCTCCGCCATATCTTCGGAACGTTAACCTCTCCCGACTGCTCTCATTTAATTCAAGTAATGCAGATTCACGGCCTATATCAAGAGCAGCAGGAGCAATATCCATAGCTGTCACCTCTGCACCCATCCGGGTCATCATGATCGATGTCCATCCCGTACCACAGCCAAAATCCAAGATTCTATCTCCAGGACGAATACCAAGTGTCGACAGGAGTAGCCCGAAACGCTCAAGGTGTCTGCCAACTGATTCAGGATGTGAAAATGGACGGTTTAACCAAAATTCTCGATTTTCCGTGTGTTCAAAATATTTCTCAGAAGCAACATTAATTTTAGCAATATCCGTAGCAGAACGATCCGTCAACTCTCGAGGCGTCAAACTCCACAAAGATCGAAAGAACTGGAAATGTGGTCGACGAAATTGTCGTAGCGAACGCCAAGCAACAAAAGAGGTCTTCGCCCCAGGAAGCAGTTTCGAAAGAACTTGAGTCAAATGTGACAAAATAGACCCCAAAGTTAGCACGAGAGAATTTGAAGTGGCAAGGTGCTATAGTCGAGATCCTTCAAGATGCAATTGTCTTTCGATTCCCTAGAAACTGATGTCCTCGTTGTAGGTGGCGGAGCTGCTGCATGTATGGCAGCAATTACAGCCAATTCTGAAGGCGCACGCACCATCATCATTGACAAAGGACAACTCGGAAAATCTGGGTGTTCTCCAAATGCCCACGGTGGCATGGCTATCTACCATAAGGACCCCAGAGACTCCTGGAAAGTACATGCAGAAGATACTTTCATGTCCGGTGGCTTTCTTAATGACCAACAGCTAGTTCAAACGCTGGTAACACATGGGCAGAAATTTCTACAACGGCTAGAATCTTTTGGTTGTCTCTTTGATAGAGATTCTGATGGCACACCGAGTGTCAGAGCATTTGGTGGCCATCGATATCGGCGAACAATCTTTTCTGGAGACGAGACAGGCCACGAAATGATGAACGGGCTCAAACGGGAAATACTCAAACAAAACATCCCAGTCCTAAATGAACACATGGCAGTACGATTATTACAGTCCGACGATGGAGTATCTGGAGTCTTCGTTTGGAATATTGCCGATGGACAGTTCCTTCATATCGTTGCTAAAACAGTAGTAATGGCAACAGCAGATGCGGCTGGGATTTGGCCCTCCGCCTCAGAAAGACAACGAGGAGACGGATTCGTTCTATGCCTTGAAGCAGGGGCGGAACTTTCCGATATGGAGTTTATTCAATATCATCCGCCCCATGCTTGGTGGCCATTCGGAGTAAGAGGCAGTGTTTCAGAAAGCTTTCGAGGTGAAGGAGGATGGCTTTTGAACAGCGAAGGTGAACGCTTCATGGAACGTTACGACCCAGAGAAAAAAGAACTCGCGACAAGAGATAAAATATCCGTCTGCATATTGAGGGAGATTCAAGCAGGCCGTAATGCCCCACATGGTGGGATATATGCATCGGTCGCACACCTATCGCCCGAACACATCAAAAAAAGACTCCGAGTTATCTATCGAAAATACTTAAGCTACGGCTTTGATATTACGAAACAAAGTATAGAAGTCCGTCCACGTCCACATTACCACTGCGGTGGGGTTGTAATTGACGAAAACGCATCGACACGCGTCCCAGGTCTGTATGCTGCAGGAGCCATCACTGCAGGAGTCCATGGCGCCAATCGACTAGGTTCAAACGCACTCGTTGACATTCTGGTATTCGGTGAAATAGCAGGAAGAAATGCGGCCAGACAGGCATTGGATCAACGCAATAAATTAAGAAGCGACAAGCAAGCGGCAGATGCACTTCGCTTCATCGGAAAACTATTAGACCCCTCAACAACGAACACACCTATTCCAAATGGTCCTCTGAGACGTCGCCATATTGAGATGATGGATGAAAACGTAGGAGTGCTCCGAACAGAAACAGGTTTAAATACAATGCTCAAAGAAATTACTAGATGCAAAGAAGAAGACCTAAACAGGGTTAGAGTCTTTGACCATTCACGGCTTTTTAATTATGAACTCAGAGACGTCCTGGAAATGTTTTATCGAATTTCAATCGAAGAAATCGCAACACGCGCAGCTCTGTTAAGACAAGAAAGCCGAGGAACCCATTTCCGAGAAGATTTCCCGACTCGCGATGACCACACATGGCTTCGA
>CAZFLB010000227.1:0-10768 GCA_964518945.1 uncultured Acidobacteriota bacterium
AAAAATACTAACCAGATAACTTCATCGATGGTTGATGGAATCACTCGTCAAGTTGAGGAGATTGAAGGAATTGAAGGCATACTCGGTGACTGGTCTATTGCCGGTGAAGACACTGTTTCTGCCGCTTATGACGTTGCTCGAGTGACCTGTCGTCGAGCAGAGCGCATTATGGTTCGGTTGCAGGATACTGGTGAGGCTGTAGATGTTCTTGCAATTGCGTACGTGAATCGGCTCTCGGACCTGCTTTGGTTGTTCGGGCGGCTAGTTGAAAAGCGAGCAGGTGTTGACTCGAAGCTTCGTGATAGCGCGGGATCAAGTTGGTCACGAGCTTGGTAGAGCATTCGATTATTTTGGAGTCCCGTTTTGAGGAGAGTTTAGCTAGAGGCCTTTTTCAGAGATGTAGTGTACTAAATCTCTAACACGACATGAAAAACCCCATTCGTTGTCGTACCACGACAGAACTTTCAAAGAATTTTTTCCAATTACCTTTGTAAACGGTGCGTCCAAGATTGAAGAGTGTGGATTCCCCTTAAAGTCATTGGATACTAGTGGTTCGTTTGAGTATTGGAGTATTCCTTTTAAGCTTCCAGAAGCGGCTTTGTTAAATGCTTGATTGATACTTTCTACTGTGACCTCTTGTTCAACTGTTGCTGATAGATCAGTGAGAGAAACATTCGGCGTTGGTACCCGCACAGAGATGCCATCTAGTTTTCCCTCGAGCTCTGGTAAAACTCGGCTTACTGCTACTGCCGCTCCAGTGGTAGTTGGGATCATTGAAAGTGTTGCAGCACGAGCCCTCCTCATGTCGGAGTGTGGAAGATCATGAAGGCGTTGGTCACTCGTATAGGAATGAATTGTGGTCATGATGCCATTAACTAGTCCAAATTCTTCATGCAATACCTTAGCAAGTGGGGCAAGGCAGTTAGTTGTGCAAGAAGCGTTTGAGATGATGTTGTGTTGTGAAGCGTCATACGAATCGTGGTTGACACCCATTACGACTGTAAAATCTTCACCTTTCGCAGGGGCGGAAATGATGACTTTCTTTGCTCCTGCATCTATGTGTTTCGAGGCATCTTCTCGTTTGGTAAAAAGCCCAGTTGACTCAATGACGATCTCTATTTCAAGATCTTTCCACGGTAGATTTGCAGGGTCTCGTTCTTTTAAGACTCTAAAGCTTTTCTTTCCAACACAGATGGTATCGTTTCCTTCAGCTCTTACCTCTTCGTCAAGATTTCCTAAGACAGAGTCGTACTTTAAAAGATGTGCCAGTGTAGTGGCATCAGTTATGTCATTTACAGCGACGATATCAATTTCATCGTCTCCTAGTGCTGTACGAAAAATGTTTCGTCCTATTCGGCCGAACCCGTTAATTCCTACCTTGATGGTCATTAATTGCTCCTCGCAAGTTGTAACTCTAACTTAATCTGCATGACGACACTGATGCGGATGGAGTATACGGCTCGGCTATTACCAATGTCAATATTCTGTAACTTGCTTATTTTCAATTAATTCTAATTGACAGTAAGACACGAGGAACCGTATAGTCGAAATGCATCTCGATGTATTTTGTCTATAGCATCGTTTTCGGAGGGCTATTAATAGCTAGTCTCCCGTATTTTCTCTATCGTGGCATATGTGAATCAGGCTATGCTCGTAGTGTTCTAAAGCGATTCAAGACACCTTTCCTTTCAGGTGACCAGCCAACAATTTGGATTCATGCAGTTTCAGTAGGAGAGGTGCTGTCAGTAGCAACGTTGCTGCCATCTCTCCGGAAGGCCTTTCCAAAGACGCGGTTTGTGCTTTCTGTAATAACTCTAACTGGCTGGAAGGTTGCAGAGCAGAAGTTGAGTGATATCGATAAAATCTTCTTTTGTCCATTGGATTTTGCTTGGCTGGTTCGTCGTGCTATGCGTGCGGTCAGGCCTAAAGCCTTGATAATAGTCGAGACAGAAATCTGGCCCCATTTGTTACGTGAGGCGAAACGTGAGGGAGCAGTGATTATCTTGGTTAGTGGCAGGATATCGGAAGATGCATTTTCGAGATATCGCTTGGCCCGGTGGTTCATGGCGCGTTTTCTTGCGCCAGTAGACAAGTTATGCATGCAGAATTTGTTATATGCGAATCGAGTTGGGTTGATAGGAGCGCTGAGGGATCGAATTGAAGTGACAGGAAGCTTGAAATTTGATTTTAGCCCAAAAGTTGCCGAACACAAGGAATGCTTGTTTCCTGTGGAGAAAAAAATTTGGGTCTGCGGTAGTACAGTAGATCCTGAGGAAGAAGACTTGCTTGGGGTGTTTGACAGGCTACGTCTTCAGTATTCCGACCTTTGTCTTGTGCTTGCGCCGAGACACCCACAACGTTCTGAGCACATAGTGGAACTGGTACGGAAACGAGGCTTTAATGTGGTCCGCCGAACTCAAGTAGCCACTGTGAAAACTGATGTGGACGTTTTGGTTCTTGACACACTTGGTGAGCTTGTGTCTTTTTACGCAGCAGCGGACTACGTTTTTGTAGGCGGTAGTCTGGCTAATCGAGGTGGACACAATATTATTGAACCGGCCACACTAGCGAAACCGGTTTCTTTTGGGCCGTATATGGCAAACTTTGCTGACATTGCCGAAGAATTTATAGAAGCTCAAGCAGCAGTGCAAATCGGAAGTGTGTCAGAGTTAGAGGATTTGCTTCGAGATTGGATTGTTAAACCAGAAATAGCCCAGAGTTTAGGAAACCGTGCTTGCGATGTGGTCAAAGAGCATCGTGGGGCTTCAGAAAAAACAGTAAATCAATTGAAAGCCCTTCTTCAAAAATAATGCGTCAACTATTACGTCCGTTCTCTTGGTTATATGGTGCTGGGGTTTATGCCAGAAACAGTTACCACGATCGGGTTTCACCTAACAAACTTGAAGTGCCCGTTGTAAGTGTTGGTGGTTTCACAATTGGAGGCAGTGGCAAAACTCCGGTTGTAGCGGCAATCGCAAAAGAATTACTAAAATCGCAGCCAGTTGCTGTGCTTTCAAGAGGTTATGGTCGAAAAAGCACTGAACCATTCGTACTTGTGAGTGATGGAAAGAGTGTGTTGGCAGATCCTTTTATGGGCGGAGATGAACCGGTAGAGCTTGCAGGTTTAGTTCAAGGTTTAGTTGTAGCAGTTGGTCCTGACAGGTATGACGTTGGGGCGAAACTGTTGGACCGCTTTGGACCGCACGTGATGGTATTAGATGATGGCTTTCAGCACCGAAACCTAGATCGAGATGTTGATCTCGTTTGTTTCGAGTGTAAGGAGGAGACGTCAGAGTTGGCTTTGTTGCCTGTTGGTCGTCTAAGAGAGCCCTTGGAGAATATTCTGCGAGCTGATGCAATAGTTTTTACAGGTTGGCACAAGGATTTCGTCTCGCCGCTGGTGTTTGAGAATGTGCCTAGTTTTCGTGCTGTTACTCACGTTGTGGGATTCTCTAGAATAAATAGCGAAGAGCCTCAGTTGTCTGCTGATACATTCCGTGATGAGTTGGTCGGTTTGTTCGTATCGACTGCGAGTCCAGAGCGAATTCGAGCAGATCTAGATACGTCCATTTGTTTTTTTGTGGCTCGCCGAGATCATCATATGTGGGTTGAAAAAGAGGTCCAATCGATTTCAGATCGTGCCAAATCGAAAGGTGCAAATGTGCTATTAACGACCGGAAAAGATAGTGTCAAGTTAGAAGGTATTGCCACTTCTTTACCAATCTACAGTATCGATATCGAGACCGAAATTCTTGACATTGAAGAACTGCGTAAGCTTATAACTTTTAAGCCACTTTCCTCCAGTGTATGATCGTACGCTTAGGCTTTGATGAAATATTTTTTTGAGTATAGCTTGGCAGTTGTAATAAGCAGGCTAGTACGTGTTCTGCCGAGGCGTGTATATCTTTGGTGTGGCCGAGTGGTCGGGAGTCTTTTCTTTTTTGTTGACCGCAAACACAGACACATCACTATCGATCATGTTAAGTTAGCGTTTGGCACTGAGAAATCAGAGATAGCAATAAAGCGGACAGCACGGGACTCTTTTCGCCACTTTGGGTCCATGCTTTTTGAACTTGTCGCTCTGAAATGCTCGTTAGTGAAAGAACTCGATAGCCGGGTGTGTTTTGATGGTTCTGAGAATTTTGAAAAGGCAAGTGATCTGGGTAAAGGAGTGATTCTCGTTACTGCGCATTATGGCAATTGGGAGCTTCACGCTATCGCACATGGTGCACGTTTCGATCCAATGCACGTTGTCGCTCGCCGGCAAGAGAATCCATATCTGAACTGTTGGCTTGAAAGTATTCGCAAAATTTCGGGGAATCAAGTGGTATATAAGCAACAGGCTCTTCGCAGAACTAGAACTCTGATTAAAAAGGGCGAAACGGTTGCTTTTGTAATAGATCAAAATGTTAGCCGGGAGGAAGCTGTTTTTGTTGATTTTTTTGGACGAAAGGCAGCCACAACGCCCGTTGCGGCTTGGTTTGCACTCAAGACCGGTGCTGCTCTTGTGCCGGCATTTTCGATTCCTCTATCAGATGGACGGTACCGTTTGGTATATGAAAAAGCGGTAGACTGTGATGGTTATCAAGGCATGAGATTCGAAGATGCTGTGGTAGCGGTTACTCAGGAACTTGCTGATGTTCAGGAACGTTACATTCGAGCTCATCCCGAGTGTTGGCTGTGGATGCATCGTCGCTGGAAGACCAGACCGCCTGAAGAAATTAAAGTCTCAGGTCCGACAACCGTTCTGTTACAGCCTGAGCAGGCAGAAGAAACTCCGACAGTGTATGAGGCCTGATGACTGATTCCATACTTATTTATGCTCCAAGCTGGGTAGGTGATGCCGTTATGTCTCTAGGAGCGTTGCGGGTGTTACGAAAAAAATTCACGGATGAAAGAATGGTAGTTTTAACACGCCCTTCGGTACAGGAGCTTTACGATAGTTGTGATGAAGTCGACGAAACTATTCTCTATGATCCGATGGGTTTGGATAAGGGGGCTTTGGGGTTTTGCCGAGCGGTATCACGTTTAAGAAAGAGAAGTTTCGAAAAATGTGTTTTGTTTCCAAATGCGTTCCGAGCAGCAGCAATTGTGACAGCTGCTGGGATTTCAGAGCGGTGGGGGTATGGGACGGAGAGTCGAAGTTTCTTATTAACCAAACATGTCCCACAGGCACCTCGGCTGTTTGGAAGGCACCAAGCTTTCTTCTACCTTGACCTTATTTCCCAACTTGGCATTGATGTCGATGGGATTGTTCCGGATATCCATCTAACTCCGACTAAACCGATGCGTGAAAGAGCACGTAAAATTCTCCAGCATGAAGGTTGGAAAGGCGAACCTTTGATAGGAGTGCATCCAGGAGCGACCAATAATCGAGCAAAACTTTGGAATACCTCTCGTTATGCGGAGGTTGCTCACAGAATCGCAGATGTTTCTGGGGCTAAGATTGTTGTTCTTGGAGGGCCTTCTGAGAGTTCTCTTGCCAAGGAAATTTCTGAGGAGATACCATCCCGCCTAACATTAATGCTACAGGGGAAAACTTCTTTAGGAGAGCTGATGGGCGTTCTTCCGGAGCTAGCTCTTATTGTCACCAACGATTCGGGTCCGATGCATTTGGCGGCTGCTCTGGAGGTGCCTACAGTAGCGGTGTTTGGGCCAACAGACCCGAGGGAAACTGGGCCATTAAGTAAAGTAGCGCGCGTTGTGCGGGAGCCAGTTGATTGTAGTCCCTGTGCTTTTCGTGATTGCCCGATTGACCATCGTTGCATGGAACGATTGGACACTGATCGGGTCTATCAAGAAGCATTTACACTTGTATCCCAATGAGTGATGGTAGAGGAGTACCGGCAGTATTTATAGATCGAGATGGAACCTTAAATGAACCAGTTGGTTATGTTAATCATCGAAGTAGGTTTCGTCTTTTTCCTTGGAGTGTTGATGCTATTCGACTAGTTCAGAAAGAGGGATACCTTGCTGTTGTTGTTACGAATCAATCAGGTGTCGGGAGAGGATATTTTTCTCTGTCGTTACTCGAAGGTATCCATGCAGAATTGAATTCATGTCTTTCTGATGCAGGTTTGACAATCGACGGTTTGTATTATTGTCCCCACAAACCTGAGGATAGTTGTTTATGTCGTAAACCCAAGCCAGGGATGATTTTGCAGGCAAGAGATGAGCTTGACATTGATTTAGAGCGTTCTTGGATGGTAGGAGATTCACTCTCGGATCTTCAAGCTGGTTGGGCTGCAGGTACTCATGCTGCACTTGTGAGGACGGGCTTCGGTGAGGGCCTTGTGGAATCACAGAAAAAACAATGGCAGCGTCCCCCCGATCTAATTGGAGAAAATCTCTATCATGTTCTGTGTAATATTTTTTGGGGAAGTTAGTCTTAGTGAGAGAACGGCTACTACAACTGGTTGATAGATTTAAGGACGTCTGTGTACTGGCTGTGGTGGACCTTGTGGCGGATAAATATATTTATGGCAATATCAATCGTGTTAGTCGTGAGGCCCCTGTATTAATACTAGAGCATGATGAAACCGATATTGTGCCTGGGGGAGGCGGGAATGCGGTAAATAACATTGCCAGTCTTGGCGCAACACCACTCGCTGTTGGAATTGTTGGTACGGATGCAATTGGTAAAGTCCTTCTTGATAAGTTAAAAAGATTTAAGGTGGATGTGTCGGGGGTAAAAAGGGATTCAACCTTGCACACTCCTACGAAGACTCGAATTCTTGCTGGCAGTGCACATTCTAATAAACAGCAAGTGGTGAGAATCGATAGCAAAGCCAACAAGATTGACAGACATTCTGTTGACAGGCATGTTGAAAAGGCTTTCAAAGCGTTATTGCCAAGTGCTGATATCGTTATGGTTTCGGATTACAATTGTGGTCTTATTTCTCCTAGGGTAGGCAATTTGTTAGCCGAGTCTGCTTCGTTAATCGGAAGACGAGCAGTATTGGATTCTCGCCGCGCACTTGGTAGCTTCTCGGGGTTTACCTCTGCTACTCCTAACGAGTCTGAAGTGAGAGCAGCTTTAGGGGTTGACTTGTTGGCTAATAAAAAAACATTTGAGCTTGAGAGCCGAAAGCTTATGAAGATGCTTAAGAGCCAATCCCTTCTAGTGACTTGTGGAAGTGATGGTATGGCTTTGTTCGAGCCCAGAAAAAAAACACAATATATTCCAATTTACGGATCGAACGCGATTGCCGATGTTACGGGTGCCGGCGACACTGTTATTAGCGTTTATACACTTGCCTTAGGTGCAGGCGCATCGTTTTACGAAGCAGCAGTGTTGGCAAACTATGCTGGAGGCATTGTGGTGATGAAGAGAGGTACTGCTACAGTTTCGCGAGAAGAGCTTATTTACGCTGTTGGATCTAAAGAGTCAAATTGAGATGGGCCAAGTTGTTTCACTTGTCGAAATCGAATCATTGGTGTCCAAAGCCCGAGGTAATAACCAGAGTATCGTTTTGGCGAACGGCCACTTTGATCTGCTTCATGTTGGTCATGTGCGATATTTGAAGGCTGCAAAGCGAGAAGGAGATATCTTAATTGTTGGGGTGAATAGTGATGATTCGACCAGGAGGCTTAAGGGGGTTGGGCGTCCGATAGTAAATGCCGTAGGGCGAGCAGAGCTGGTTGCTGCCCTCAGTGTTGTTGACCTGGCTGTAATTTTTCAAGGTGACGATGTAGGCATACTCGTAACTTTACTTAGGCCGGACGTACACTGTAAGGGAACTGATTATACGGAGGAAAATGTTCCGGAGCGGGATCTTGTGTGCAAGATTGGTGGGAGAACTCGTGTTGTAGGGGACCCCAAAGTACATGGAACAAGTGATTTGATAACCACCGTGATTAATCGCTTTTCAAATTGAGAGGGCTATATCGGAATACAGCCCTCTCAACAAGATGACATTGCGGGTTGTCATGATATCTTGACGTCTATTTGACGTGGCTTCGCTTCTTCAGACTTTGGCAGCGAAAGAGTGAGAATTCCGTCTCCGAATTTCGCATTGATTTTTGTTGAATCGACAACGCTTGGAATTCGGTAGGATCGGGTAAAAGAACCATAACCTCGTTCTGAGCGGTAGTAGCCGTTCTTGTCAATTTCTTGTTTGCGTTCCTTTTTACCACTAAGAATTAGTAGGTTGTTCTCAACCCGGATGTTGATGTCTTCTTTTTTAATTCCTGGAAGCTCTGCTTGGATCACAACCTCGTTCCCGGAGTCATATATGTCTATCGCAGGGTTCCAGTTGTGAACAAACATATTGCCATGCTCTTTAGGAAAATCCAGAACATTATCAAATAAGGTTGAAATTGCTCCGAACTCACTCCTGAAGGGATCTCTTACCACTAGGTTCATTTTCATTTCCTCCTGTTATATCTCTTACTTGGATTACAGTTACTATATAATATTCATAGTAGAGTGTCAAATAACATGATTATATGAAACTAATATTATGCTATATAATATGATGGCATAAGACATATATAATGATATTTCAATTGTGATACTATCTAGGAACAGTGGACGTTTCGGCTTTCCTTGCAAAATGGCGCGTGCCCATAGGTTGGATTTGTGGCGTAATCGCGCTGTACTTCTCCGCTCCTACGCCATGGTTTTATCTGATTGGTCTTTTGCTGGCAGCTTTCGGTGAAGGAGTGCGAATGTGGGCTGCTGGTCACCTTGAGAAAAATCGAGCGGTGACAACGACTGGTCCATATGGATGGAGTCGAAACCCGTTATATTTTGGGAGTCTGTGGGTAGGGTTAGGTTTCGGAGTAGCCTCCGGTAACCTGGTTTTTGTTGTTGCCGTTTTAGTACTTTTTTGTGTTATCTATGTGCCTGTAATGAGACGAGAATCAGTGTTTTTGTCTACAGTGTTTCCCTCTACATATGACGTTTATAGCAATCAAGTCCCATTCTTTTGGCCTAAGTCACCAACGATAACTACGGGTCATTTTTCTTGGGAACTTGCCTTGTCTAACCGGGAGTTATTAACGGTTAGTGGTTGGCTTGGATATGCGTTTCTGCTTGGATTTAAACTTTTGTAAACAAGCTATTTAGTTTCCATCTGACGGCATGAATCCGGAAGGAATAACTTTCATGCGTTTTCCCATCTCTTCATCATAGTAACGCCGATATAGAATATCCCATTCCTCACTGCCCTCAGGTATGTCACGTGCTTGGCTACTGATTTTATAACGAACAGCTTGATCTATGATTTCGTCGTCCCGAATCTCGTCTTGTATGATACGAGCTGTTTCAAGGCGAATGTCACTTTCTTCTTCGTAAAATTCGATCTCTGGTTCATTTCGCAAATAATGCATGATGAGATTTGCGATGTGATTGATCTTTGCGTTCGATAGTCTCATCTTTGTACTAGAGAATGATTTTACGTTCTCGAGCGAGCTTTTTCTTGATCATTTTAAACATTTCACGATATTCGACGTTCGTGCGTCGCATTTCCTCTGCATGTTGTGTCAAAATATCGCGGACCTCATCGTTCAGTTTGTCTTCGACCAAAAGCTCATTAGTCATTATTCCAATAACTGTCTGAGCCATGTTAGAAGGGTTTTCTGCGTCGATGAATTGTTTCTCTTGTAGTCCATTGGTAATACGGTACGCAATGTATTCGATTTGGTTCCTTGTCAGAAGCATATCGAACTAGAAAGGATATCATAGCATTTGATGTAACCTCAACCTCAAGAAGAACTGGAGGTTTTAGTGTTTTTTAGCCTATTAATACTTGCTTTCATAGCACTATCGAATAGCGGCTTCGCTCAGTCTGAAGTATCTGGCTCCCTCGCGGGAATTGTGTTTCTAGACACAGATTCTAATGGTACTCGTGGCCCAGGAGAGGATGGCTTGTCAGGGGTGTTAGTTTGCAGCCGGTCTAACTGTTCAGAGACCGACAAAGACGGTGTTTACGAAGTTGATGTGGAAGTTGGCTATAGTGTTGTTTGGGTTAGACAGCCAGATAACCACCGGGCTATTAAAGGTTTCTGGCGTCGCATTCCCGCAGATCCTTTTGAATGGCTTGTAAATTTCCCATTAGAAACGGAAATAACGTATGAAGGGGATTTAGTGAAAGATTTCACCTTTATACATATTTCGGATCTGCTGGCTTTGGATACTGGTTCTTCACGAGTGGATGACGAGGTTGAGCCACGCCATCGGTTAAAAGTACTGCGGGACATCGTTGAAAATCGTAAACCTGATTTCTTAATTGTTACCGGTGGTTTGGTTCGAGACAGTGTAAAGGAATCTACGAATGACATAAGAGCTCGCTTCGAGTTATACAAGAGAGAGATTTTAGATTTAGAGGTGCCTGTCTGGAACGTTCCTGGAGGATCTGATATTGCTGAACACTTGATTGGCCAGTCAAAAAACATATATCGACAAATTTTTGGCCCGAATTATTACTCCTTCGACTATGGCGGCTTACATTTTATGGGTCTCGATACAGTTAAGGTTGATGGTGAGCGTGCTGAGCACTTGATTGATGATTGGTATGGTTATGTTAGTGCTGAGCAGCTAGGGTGGATGGAGACGAACTTGTCACTTATTTCAAAGAAGAGACCGATTGTTGTTTTTAGTCACATTCCTTTATCTTTCTCTTACAACAAGACACCTCCTTTTGTTTATACCCAAGACTTTCAGATATTAGTTCTAGCCGGAAACCCACCAAATGAACAAAACAGCTTGGTGGTGGATAGTCGTGATTCGATTTCAGGTTTGACACTTTATACGGTTCGGAACGGA